>QHRC01000104.1 GCA_003219995.1 Verrucomicrobiota bacterium | reverse complement strand
CATGCTAGCGGTGCGACCATTTGCATGGTCACGCACGACGAACGATTCGCTCAACACGCGGACCGCACTGTCCATTTATTCGACGGCCACATAGTCGAAGAACCGATCGCAGCCTGAGTAGACGCAAGCTTCATCGTCGTCTGCATTTCGATCTTAGTGTTGTCAATCTTGCTGTTGCGTTGACGTGTGCGCGCGCTACGTGCGAGCATGCTCACATGCCGCCACTCACATATGCCAGTTATCTCGATCTAGAGAAACTGCTCACGCTGCAGAAGCCGCGGTCGACCCCGGCGGAGCACGACGAGATGTTATTCATCATCATCCATCAGACGTATGAACTTTGGTTCAAGCAGCTGCTTCATGAGTTTGAGAAAATAAAACGAGATTTTTCCGCGGGCGATCTCTTCGGCGCGATCCATTCGTTTAAGCGCGTCCGGACAATCATGAAAACGCTGGTGGCGCAGATCGACATTCTTGAGACGATGACGCCGACGTCGTTCTCGAGTTTTCGCGATCGGCTCGAGACGGCGTCGGGATTTCAATCGGTCCAGTTCCGCGAGATTGAGTTCGTGCTCGGATACAAGCGCGAATCCACGCTCAAGTACGTGAAGCCGAATTTTCCAGGTGCGGATCGCCTTCAGAAACGATTGAGCGAGCGAACATTGATCGATCATTTCTACGATTTCTTAGCCACGCGCGGCGCAAAAATTCCCGACGATCTGAAGAATCGCGACCTCACGCAGCCAAATGAGCCCAACGAGCGCGTGCAGACCGAAATCCTTCGGCTCTACAAAAGCGCACCGGAATGCTCGATCCTTTTCGAATTGATGACCGATTTCGACGAAGGGTTGCAGGAGTGGCGCTACCGGCACATCAAGCTGGTCGAGCGAACGATCGGCGCGAAGCATGGCACCGGCGGTTCGCCCGGCGTGCCATTTCTGAAGGAGTCATTGTTCAAGCCGGTCTTCCACGATCTATGGGCGATACGGCATCAAATGTGAGCCGAGCTCGCCACCGGACGAGTCCGTCCGATTGGCGGACCGAACTGGCATAAGGAAGAATCTGGAAGCGATGAAGGCAGAAAAAGAGATTAAATCAGAAACGGAAGAAAGCAGGATGCCAACGCCAACAGGCTGCCTTCTCTCCTGTTTTCCTGGTTTTCTGATTCGTTTAATCAGGACAGGCCAAGAAATTCTTTTGCAGTCCCAGAGAGCAGTTGCGCCTTTTCTTTCGAAGAGAGTTCTTTGATCGATTCGATGAGTTTGCCGGGGTGCGCCTCGCCGAGCGGGAATGGATAGTCCGATCCGAGAGCGACGCGCTCTGCACCAAATAGCTTGAGTAGCAACTTGAGCGCGCCGGCATCGTGCACGAGCGAGTCGACATAAAAGCGCGCAGGCGTGATGCCTCTGCGGTCGTCGGTGCGCGCGAGATATTTTCGCGGGTTCGTTTTGTTTTCCGTCGCGACCAGATCCGGTCGCACGTGAAATGCGTGCTCGATCCGGCCGATGGTGAATGGAAACGCGCCGCCGCCGTGGGCGAACGCGACGCGCAGCTTGGGAAAGCGCTCGAACACGCCGCCGAACATCATCGAGCAAATCGCGAGCGAACTCTCGGCCGGCATGCCGACCAGCCACGGCAGCCAGTACTCTGGCATGCGCTCCTTGCCCATCATGTCCCATGGATGAACGAAGATCGCGGCGTCGAGTCGCTCCGCCGCGCTCCAGACGGGCTGGAGCGACGCATTGTCCAAATTGATGCTATCTATGCGTCCGGTATGCGGGTTCGCGTCCACGTGCGTGCCAATCTGCGCGCCGCGCAAGCCCAATTCGCGAACACAACGCTCCAACTCGCCCGCCGCCAAATCCGGATCTTGCATCGGAATCGTGGCCAGGCCGGCAAATCGCTTGGGGTGACCGCGCACGACTTCGGCGATGTGATCGTTCAACCGACGCGAAAGATCGAGCGCGTCGAGTGGTTTCGCCCAATAGCTGAACATCACCGGCACGGTCGACAGCACCTGCATCGAAATTTTCTCGCGGTCGCACTCATCGATGCGCCGCTTCGGATCCCAAACGTTGTCGGTGATCTCGCGAAAAACGCGGTCCCCGATCATCATCCGCGCGCAGCAAGGTTTGTAGTGATCGAGTCTGACGAATTCTCCGTAACCGTATCTAGCGTCGAGATCGGGCCATTCGCGCGGCAGAATGTGCGTGTGCAGGTCGATCTTCATGACCAAGTCGGTCTGGCAGTATTCAAATGGCGAGTATTCATGAGGTGAATCGAGCAGTCCCTTGCTCGATGATAATAATGTCGGCGTAAGCCGAGTAGATTTAACATCGCCCGACGGAGCGGCCGATCCACCTCAGAACGGCTTGACCGGTTCCGGCTGCTGAACTTTCGTGCCGCACCTCTTGCATGTCCGCCGCGCATCGTCGTTCCAGAAGTCGAGCATTGCCTGGCTGAAGTGCTGAACGATGTCGCCGCAATCGAAATCAATGTCTTCCACCAGTGCCCCGCAATTGTCGCAGTAGAAGATGACATGTTCATGCTCGCCCGGCGGGCGGCGACGCTCAACCACCACGCCAAGCGTGTCCGGCGGGCGGACTGGAGCATGCGGGACATTCGGCGGGATGAAGAACGTTTCGCCCTCACGCACAAGGTGATCAACGGTCCGATCGCCTTGGCGGATGCGCACTTTAATGTCGCCCTTGAGCTGGTAAAAATACTCTTCCGAATCGACGAGATGAAAATCGTTCCGCGCGTTCGGACCCTTGATGACCATGACGAAAAAATCGCGCCCGTCATACAGATAACGGTTGCTCACCGGCGGTTTGAACTTTTCCCGGTTCTCTTCGATCCAGTTCTTCAAATTAATCGGCGGTTGCACGGCTGGCGTGACATCGCTCGGCGACGATTGTCGTGGAGGGTCAGCAAGTTTAGCCATGCCGCAGGCTATTTCCTTCTCTGCGCAGCGTCAAACCAATCGCGTTCGCTTTTGCCCACGGGAAACGGCCAAGACGACGATGGGGAACGACATTTAAGTTGATGCTTCCATCAAGCCATAATACGATCCGCCGCTCTGTGAATGTGCGACGCTTCATCCAGCTCTTAAATGGCGCAGCAATTATTATTTTGTGGTCCAGCTGTGAAGAAGTTCCACCCTATGCGCAACAGCCGCTCGCGGCGGGTTATCCGTCGAATGTCCCGAATGGTTATTGGGATGGCGATGGCCTTTCGGGTACACCAAAAATTGTCGTTCACCTCGGTGAGCAACGTGCCTATTTCTACAAAGGCAAACAATTGGCCGGTGAGTCAACCATATCCACGGGCAAACCAGGATTTTCCACGCCACCGGGTAGTTACAGCGTTCTGCAGAAGGACAGAAATCATGTCTCAAGTGAGTTCGGCGATTACGTTGATGACTATGGCAACGTTGTGAGATCAAATATCGACGTGCGCAAAGACTCGCAGCCGCGCGGCTCTCACTTCGACGGTGCCCGAATGCCGTATTTCATGCGCTTCCGTGGCGGTTACGGAATGCACGCCGGCTACGTGCCGCCGTTTCGCGCCTCCCACGGCTGCATCCGTTTGCCCGAGCAATGGGCCAAACCCTTTTTCGACAACGCCGAAGAAGGCACGCCTGTAATCGTGAAAGAGTAGCAGGGACCCATTTCCGACGGGATCCGACGAATTTAACGGTAACCTCGGCGAGCCGTCCCTGCCAGCCATTTACAGCCGAGGTCAGACCATGACTTGGCGAAACGCGGAGAGGAAAGATTCCATTTCGGCTTTCTTGCCGATGGTAACACGCATGTGGTTTGGCAGGGCCGGGAATAATCGGCCGACTTGGACGTTACGTTGCTTCAATTCCTGAATGAGCGGCACGACCGGTCGTTTCATGTCGATCATGATGAAGTTGGCCTGCGAGGGAATTTGTTTGTAACCCATCTTGTCGAGCTCGCCGGTCGTGAATGCTTTCGCTTCGCTATTCAGACGCTCGCCGTTGGCGACTTGGTCCGGGTCGTTCAGGTTCGCGGTCGCCGCCGCCAGGGCCATGATGTTAACGCTGTCCCACATTTGATGCGGACGCATTTGCTCGATTGTTTCCTTTTGCGCGACGCAATAGCCGCAGCGCAGTCCGGCCATGCCGTAAATTTTTGAGAACGTGCGCGCGACGATCAGGTTTGGATGATCCTTGATCAACGGAATCACGCTTTCAT
>QHRC01000103.1:11827-12148 GCA_003219995.1 Verrucomicrobiota bacterium | reverse complement strand
GGGGTGTCGAACCGTTTGGCGTAGCTTTCGAGACCAGCGGCGACATTGCGGAGATTCGGTCGAGATTCAAAGAGGGCGACACACTTCGTGCCGCCGGCCGCATCACCGCGCATCGCGACATGGGCAAGAGCCACTTTCTCGATCTTCGCGACGCGACCGGACGCATTCAAATTTACATTCACCCGAAGGAAGTTGGCGCCGAATTGATCGATCTTTTTTCGCTGCTCGACCTCGGCGATTTCGTCGGCGTCGAGGGAACGTGTTTCCTCACCAAAACCAGTGAGCCGACACTGAAAGTTAAGAAATTCCAAGTCCTAGCGA
>QHRC01000103.1:1494-11812 GCA_003219995.1 Verrucomicrobiota bacterium | reverse complement strand
TCGAGGCGCGCTACCGGCAGCGTTATCTCGATCTGCTCACGAACGAACGTTCGCGGAAAAACTTTGAAAAACGCATCGCAATTGTTCGTGAGACCCGGCGCTTTTTCGAAGAGCGCGGTTTTCTGGAAGTGGAGACCCCGATTCTGCAAACGATTGCCGGTGGCGCCGCGGCCGAACCATTTAGCACGCACCACAAAGCGCTCGGTCTTGATCTTTATCTGCGTATCGCGCCCGAACTTTACTTGAAGCGTTTACTTATCGGCGGGTTCAACAAAGTTTTCGAGATCAACCGGAACTTCCGCAACGAAGGCGTCTCGCGAAAGCACAATCCCGAGTTCACCATGCTCGAGGCCTATTGGGCGTATGCCGATTTCGAAAAAATGGCCAACCTGGTCGAGGAATTGATTTGTCACCTCGCGCAAGTCGTATGCGGCTCGCTGCAAATCGAGCATCGAGATGTCGATGGAAAAATCACGCGCACGATCAACTTGAACAGGCCGTGGCGGCGAGCGCGCTATCACGATTTGGTGCGCGAAGTTGCGGGGAAGGATTGGTTCGAGCTGACGAGCGTACAGAGACGGGAGCGCGCCACTGGTAAGCTCGGGGTCGAGATTTCACCGCAGCTCGCCGATTTCGAAGTTACACAGCATGTCTTCGAGAAGTTAATCGAAGAAGAGGCGATCGATCCGCTTTTTGTCACGCATTGTCCGAAAGAGCTCGTGCCCCTGGCGAAACAAAATCGCGAAGACAACTCACTTGTCGATGTTTTCGAGTTGATCATCAACGGCGTGGAAATCGCACCCGGTTACACCGAGTTGAACGACCCACTGGCGCAGCGTCAGCGCCTGCAAGAACAAGCGGGCGAAGAAACACAAAAGATCGACGAGGAATTTTTGCTCGCGCTCGAGCACGGCATGCCGCCGGCCGGCGGCTTCGGCCTCGGCGTCGACCGATTGTCGATGTTGCTCACCGGTGCGGAATCGATCCGCGACGTGATTTTGTTTCCGCTGCTTAAGCCGAAGCGCGACTAAAAGAACTAACTTCCGCGCTCCATTTCGAAAGTCACTTTCGCATTGACGCGATAACTGGTGATCTTGTCGTTGTCGACCGCGGCGGTGAATTCCTTAATGTAAATCGATCGAATATTGCGCAGCGTTTTCGACGCTTCGCTGACGACATTCTGTGCGGCTTCTTCCCAATTCTTCGGTGATTCCGACATTACTTCGATAACTTTGACGATTTTTGCCATGGATATAATTCTCCTTTTCTTAATGATCGAAGAGCAAAGTCGTTTCGGTTCCTTCGAATTCCCGCGATCTAGTTCTGCGCGCCGCGAAATCTCAGGCGCTACGTGCGTCCAGCCATTGCACCGCGAAACGAGTGACTTGTCGCGCGTTTGCAAGATTTAATTTCTCCTTGATGTGGGCGCGATGTGTTTCGACTGTTTTTGGACTCAAGTGAAGTTCCTTCGCGATTTCGCGCACTTCCCGTCCTTTGCCGATCAATTCTAAAATCTCCAGTTCGCGATCGCTTAAATTGTCGGTCGCGGCGGCCTTGCCGTCGCTGGCCTCAGCATAACTAACAATCAATTTTGCGGACATGGCCGGGCTCAGGTAAGGGCGCCCATCGAAGACCTGCTGGATTGCGGTGAGGACATTGGCAAGCGCTTCTTGTTTCATAACATAGCCTTGCGCGCCCGCGCGAAGAGAGCGCAATGCATAAAGTGATTCATCATGCATTGATAGCACCAGAATCGGCAGCTTAGAAAATTCCGCCCGAATGTTCTTGATCAACTCAATGCCATTGGCTCCGGGCAGGCTGATATCGACAATCACCAAGTCGGGCGCGATTCGGCGAATTACGTCCATTGCTTCGGCGGCGCTGCCCGCCTCTCCACACACGGCCAGGCCGTCATTTGAATGGATCAACTGTTCGAGACCTTTTCGAAAAAGCGGATGATCATCCACGATCACAATGCGTTTCGCGCGCGATGGATCGCATTTCGGATTTTTGTTGGCGGATCTGACACGTTTCATTGCGTGTCGGGTAGGTAACAAACAATACGGGTGCCGCCCCGCCTCGGAGATTCTACTTTCAAACGACCGCCGGCGGCCCGAGCGCGATAGTTCATGATGTGAAAGCCCAATCCTCGCGGTTTGTCCCGTTTGCTTTGAAATCCAACGCCGTTGTCGGTTACGCTCAAAAAGATTCCTCTTCGTGACCGGCCCAGTTCGACCACAATTTCCCGGGCCTGGGCATGTTTGTTGGCATTGATCACGGCCTCGCGGGCAATGCGATAGAGGTGGGATGCGGCCGGATCGTCATCGATATGGAACGAGCGTTGAACCTGCAGCCGGCAGGGTATCTTCCAGATTTCCCGGTCGACCAGATCTTGGAGCGCGCCGGCCAACCCGGCTGAATCGACGTCGATACGATGCAGGGCACGGGAAACATTGCGCGTATCCGCCGCCGCGGCGTTGACCAGTTCGGCGATTTTTTCCAGATCATCGATCTCAACGACGCGATGATTCTTTAACCGAAGCGCGACCGAGCGCGCCATGAATGCAACGGCAGTAAGATGCTGGCAAATCCCATCGTGCAATTCATCCCCAAGCCGTTGCTGCTCGCGATCGCTGATTTCGAGGATTTCGCCTTCAAGTCCTTTCCGCCGTTTGATTTCGTTTTCCAATTTTCTGTTCGCGGCGTGCAATTCCTTGGTTTGCTCGAGCACGCGGGCTTCCAGAGAATCTCTGGCGTCTTCGCCGATAGTCGGGTAACCGATCGATTTGTTCTTGCCGTTCCTACTATCGCGGCGCGAGCGCGAACGGCCCCGGCTCTGCGACCGTCTCTTCGTCATGCTCGTTTTGCGTTTCTGAGCCATGGGCCCTTTGCAGAAAATTAACAGCTCCCGTAAATCTAAGTCGCGATCTAAATATAGCGTGACTCGCGCGAATGCCTATCCCAACATTGTTATGATCGGGTTGCTGACCGGCGATGATGGGCCTTTAAAAGACGTCAAACTGCGGCGCGAAATCCTCGATTGAATTTGAGCTGGGCGACGCGTCGATGTCCGGAGCGCGCCCGGCGGCTGGCGGTTTGGACCGGCGGACTCAAGGCAGCGAGATATTGGGCATCGAAGGCGCGCAGCGCTGCTTCCACTGTGGGTCCGATACCGAGGATTCCTTCTTCCACGGTCGAGCCAAGAAGCGCAACCCAGAGTTCACCTCGGACTGACAAGCGCGGCCGGCGCATGGCCGAGGGACTGTCTGGATTTGCGATGAAATACAGCTCCATGCGCTCCATTGCCGTCGCCCTCCCCTCGATCATTTCCATTTTCACGCAAAGATAACGCACCCCACTTGATCGATAGATGGCTCAATTTCCGAAGGTCGCGATCACCGCCGCGATTATGCGACCGGTTAGTTTTTTACCGGAGGTGCCGTTCGAACATAAGGTTTAGACCGATACTCGAATTCGGCGTTCGTCTGATTGCGCTCTTCGCAGGCGATCTGTAATGCTCTGGGGCGATGGCGCTTCTGTTCCCAATCAAGCTGTCTGACGATGACAAATTAGAAGCGTTGAAGCGGCTCGATCAATTCCGGAAATGGAGTTCGCTGGAGGAAAAACGTTACTGCCTTGTTTGCAGCAGTATTATCACTGGCCGGGATATTCAGGTCATTGGCGGGACGAGAGGGATGGGTCCATTGCGAATGATTTGTCCCAGCGACGGTTGTCATTCCATCCCGATGGATTGGGTGCGACCCACTGATGAAGTGCTGGCAAACATGTCGATCTTACAAAGCAAGCCGAGCAACAACGGCAGCGAGCCGACATAGTTTTCGCGAACGCGCAAGCATCCCCGAAATCTGCTGAGTTGGAGGCCGGCCCAACGGTAAGTGCCGCATCCGTAGGGATTTGACCTACGAGCAGACCGGTTTGCCGCCTGATTGCCGCACCTGACTGCCTCTGCATTTTTCTAAATCGCGCAACAACTCTTTCAACTCACGACAACCTAATGCGAAGCAAGCACCCATGTTAGAACCACGATTTGATTTTAACGTCACGGCGCGCGTGTCGAACGAATCGCTCATGGAAGCGATTAGCGATCGGCAACCGCAAGCCTTGAATGAATTTTATTCGCGTCACAGCAGCCGACTCAAATCGGTCATCGGCAATGTCGTCCACGAAGAAGGAGAGGCCGACGATGTGTTGCAGGAAATTTTGATTCAGATTTGGCGCGACGCGAGACGCTACTCACCGAAAGCCGGTAAAATGCTTGGCTGGGTGGTGACCCTGGCCCGGCGTCGCGCGATCGATCGGCTGCGGCGACGACAAGCCTATTGCCGGGCGAAAGAGCGCTATCAGACTCATGTGGACGAACAACCGCAATCAAAACCGCAGCCCCATGCCTTTGATGAAATTTCGCGTGCCGATTTGCGGCGATTTCTGCACCGGCGCTTAAAAGAGCTTCCTGCCTATCAGCGTGAAGCGATCGAGCTTGCCTTTTTCACGGGCATGAGTCACCGCGAAATCGCCAATGCCACTCACGCGCCGCTCGGGACCGTAAAAACGCGCCTCGAATTGGGTTTGCAAAAGTTAACCCAGTCGCTGGCGCCGGTACGCCATAAAATCTGGTGACACTTTCCAATCTCCCTCGCCATTTTAGATGCCACCGACAAACTTGGGCACGCCGGGATCCCGATAGGATGACCTTGGGAGAAAAAATCGGCGTCCCGGTAATGGTTTTAAATGCCGTGGCGGTCAAAATGTCGATCTTTCCTGCGCGGAAAATGATCGGCTCAATCTGACCTGTAATTCTGTGGATCTCGTGCTAGGCTTCGAGAAATGGATAAGCCTCAAATCACCGCCTATCTCAAAACTTATTGTGGCTGGAGTGCCGGCGTGCGCGCCGTTTTGACGAAGTACAATCTTCCCTTCACGGAGAAGGACATCATCCAGAATCCGGCTTTCCGCTGGGAGATGGAAACTAAAAGTGGACAACCGCTGTCGCCGTGCGTCGAGATCAATGGGAAAATGCTAGCGGACGTGAGCGGCGACGAAGTCGAGAATTACTTGATCGACAATAAAATTGTGCAGCCAAGCGAGGTTGCGACCGATGTTCCGACCAATGCCCCATGCCCAAGCGAGCAGCACGAGAGCAACGTGCAGCTCAATTTGTGATTTGTTAAAAAAGGTTACAACGTTAAGAGGGTTGATTCGTTGAACCACTGAGAGGTTAGAGAGTCAGAAGGGTTAAACTATTTTAACCTTGTAACTCTTTTAACTTTTTTAACCTTTCAACAATGAAACTCTTCGCCCGCGCCCGAAAGAGCAAGCTCTTCCGTTACGGCTGGAAGTTCACGCTGGTTGCTTTGGTCGCCGCGGCCGGTCTCGCTGTTTTTCTTTTCTACGCCGGCTGGGCCACCACTTTCGACACGAAAAAAGTCGGCGAGATGCCGGAACGCAATACGGTTTTCGATGTCGATGGAAAAATTTACAGCCGCCTCGCCGGAGCGAACCGGTTGAAAGTTTCGCTCGATCAAATTTCGCCGTTTTTTATCAACGCGTTGCTTGCCCGCGAGGACACGCGTTTTTATCAACACAGCGGAATTGATTGGCGCGGAATTCTTCGCGCGCTGGTGCACGATATTTTGAGCGGGTCGGCCAAGGAAGGCGCCAGCAGTATTACGCAACAGCTCGCGCGCAACAGCCTTCCGCTGGGCGGGCGCACGATCAGCCGAAAAGTGTTGGAAGCGATGGTCGCTTTGCGCATTGAGCGCGATTTCACCAAGCAGCAGATTCTCGAGCTTTACATCAACCGGATTTATTTCGGTTCCGGTTGTTACGGCGTAGAAACCGCCTCGCAGGCTTATTTCGGCAAAAGCGCGTCGACATTGAGTCTTCCCGAAGCGGCGCTGCTGGCCGGTTTGATTCGAAGTCCCAATCGCTTTTCGCCGCTAAGGAATCCGGACGGTGCGGCGCAGCAGCGCGATGCCGTCCTGGATCGGATGGTTGAATTGAAAAGAATTTCGGCGGGGGAAGCTAATCAAGCCAAGTTGGCAAAAGTAAATCCGCATCCGAAACGTTTGCTGCAGATCCAGGAAAATTATGCGATGGACGCGGTGCAGCGCGATTTGAACGCGATTCTCACGCAGGACCAGATCGACAACGGCGGTCTCTTTATTTACACTACGCTCGATCCGGCCGTGCAAAATGCCGCGCAGGATGCGCTCGAAACCCAGCTCACAAAAATCGAGCGTCAATCCAATTTTCGTCATCCGGTGAAAGCGAAATATCAACCGCCGGAGAACGGTGAAGATTCCTCGATGCCGTATCTCGAGGGCGCGGTCGTGGCGATCGACAATGCCAGCGGCGGTATTCGCGCCTTGGTCGGTGGTCGCGATTATTCGCAGAGTAAGTTCAATCGGGCGCTCTCACCCGCGAATCGGCAGGTCGGTTCGGCTTTCAAGCCCTTCGTTTATGCGCTCGCCTTTACCCATGGACTCCTGCCCGGCGCAGCCATCAGCGACGGCCCCATTCAACCAGGCGAAATCGACGGCGCCGGGAACTGGTCGCCGGGAAATTCCGACGGCACTTATGGCGGCATCCAGCCTTGCTCCTACGGCTTGATTCATTCGCGCAATACCATGAGCGTGCGCGTCGGCCAGTTCGCCGGACTCGATGCCGTGCAGAAAGTCGCGACCAGCCTCAACCTCGGTGACAATATTCCGCGCGGTCCGGCGATTTATATCGGTTCGTTTGAGACGGACTTGAAAGATTTTACCGCCGCCTATTCTGTTTTCCCGAATGCCGGAGTGCGCAAGCAGGCCTACATGATCGAGCGCATCGATGATCAGCAGCATAAGCCGATTTATCGCGCGGCTCATATTTCCACTCTGGCGCTCGATCCAAGCGCGGCCTGGATGACTTCGCAGTTAATGGAAGAAGTGCTGACACGCGGCACGGCGGCCAGCGCGCGGTCGTTAGGCTTCAAACTTCCGGCCGCCGGCAAAACCGGCACGACCAACGATTACAAGGACGCATGGTTTTTGGGATACACGAGCACGCTCACCTGCGGCGTTTGGGTCGGCTTCGATCAACCGGTCACGATTATTCCACGTGGTTACGGCGCGGCCCTTGCCCTTCCGGTCTGGGTCCAGGTGATGAATAAGGCCGGGCAACGTTATCCGCCGCAGGATTTGCAGCCGACCACGCCCGTGCAACGCGCGATGGTCTGTTCGCTCTCAAATCATCTCGCCACCACTGGCTGCGAGGCGGCTGGAACAGCTTATGAAATCGATTTGCCGGTCGACAAAATTCCAACCGTTGCCTGTGAGGTTCACGGCGGCGATCAAATGTTTGCGAACCAGTTGGAAAATTTTGGCCAAAAAGCCGTCACTTTTCCGAATCGTTTCTTTCAATCCTTCCGTAAATTTTTCGGCGGCAAATAATTTTTTCTCGCACGAAGGGTACCAAGAATCACGGCGACGCTTTAACTTTTGTGGTAGAAATGGCGTTTTGCGAAAGCCCGCCCTGATCCCGACTTGAGGTACTTTTCGAACGCAATGGCTGTCTTGTCGCAGGAAAAAGCGAAGTAGGCCACAAGTACCCACTGATAAAATTTGGCGGTATGCGGCGATTGCCCGCGATTATGATCTAGAAGTCGCTGTTTGAGATCACGCGCTAATCCAACGTATTGCTTCTTTGGATAATGTTCCGATTTTAGGAGGTAAACGTAATGCATTCGAAGGCTGGCCTGCCCGCGGTAGCTTGAAGCGTGGGTAATGTCCGCCTTCGCGCAAGGCTTCGGCGGACGCTCCAGCTTTCGCTCGCGCTAGCGCTTCAAGCGACGGCTGGAGCGGGTGAGGGGAATCGAACCCCCGTGTGCAGCTTGGGAAGCTGCCGTTCTACCATTGAACTACACCCGCGTGCGGAATTGTAGATTGTAGATTTCAGATTTTCGATTGCAAGCAGCGAACAATCACTGCCACGAAATCACATCGTCGGAAGCTGCGAGATCAGAGCCTTTCAGATGATCCGAGCCCAACGACCAAGCGATTACACCGGCCTGCAATGGACTCGGGCCAGCATTGGCAGTGTAAGGATTAATATCAATTTGGTTGTTGTAATTACCGTCGACCTCGATTGCATAAGGCATTCCCCACGGATCATAATATTGGCGTGCGCCCGTCACCGTTCCGATGCCCGAAACCGGCGTCCCTGGATCCTTTACGTAGGGCGGTGAGATAAAAACGATCTTAAAAACGATCTGCCGAGGATTGATGGCATTGCTTGCGTTGGCCCCGAGCGCGACCGCGCGCAGCGCGTAAAATAAATCGGCACTTGAGGTTCCCCCAGTTCCATAGATGGTATCGGCGGTTACAAGCGGATACTTGCCGTACTCCGTGTAGAATGCGTTCACCGCGGTCACGATTTGGGCGAGGTCGTTCTTTGCTTGCGTCCTTTTTGCCTGTTGTTGGACGGCGCGGCCTCCGGCGAATAGAAGGCCCATCAAAATCGCGATGATGCCAATGACAACGAGCAGCTCGACAAGGGTGAAAGCGTTCGCCTGTTTTCGGATTCGCCGCATAGAAAGATGTTAAGCCCGGCTGTTTATGTGCGCACGTTGAATCGTTAAAAGAGTTACAAAAGTTGCAACGAGATTCCTGTCGCGTGGTTTCAATCTTTTTAACTTTGTAACCATTTAACTTTGTAACGGATCACGTCCATTTCCGCATCTGCTCGGGAAAGGGGCAGTGCGCGCAGTCTGAATTGTCCTGCATGCAAAAGTCCTCGTAGATCTGGAGCAAGCCCTGCTGGTGGGCGACTGTTTTGGTAAACAACAGTCGCCGCGGATCGCTCCCGAAAAGTCGGGTGGCGGCTGTTTCGAGCCGGCGATTCGATAAACGCGCCGGCAGCTTCGCGTATTGCGGCCAAAGGCTTGTCCTGCCTGCCCGCCGTGGTGCGAGCGGAGTCGAAGAATCGGCGTCTTCTGCCAGCCAGAATGGGAAAAGCACGTTGGCCAAAATTTCTGCGATGCGCGACTCGCCAATGAGCGCCATCTCTTTTGGCGAGGCGTCGGCGGTGAGCGTGTAATGGAAATTCCAAAAGGGATGATCGAGTCCCTGAAGAAACTCGCTGGCGGCGGCGGAGTTCCCTTTGCCGGACGAGCGTTGAAACGCCGGCCAATTGCGCGCCAGCGCCGCGAGCGCGGCGACGCGGCGCTGCGGATGATTGAGCGGACGCGTGCCGCTCAACCGCCAAACTTTCCCTGGCAGAATCAAACGCTGGAGTTCGTCGCGATGCGGCCACCAATTGTCCCACAACTGCCGGACATATTTCCTGGTCGATCTTTCATAAACGTCGAGATCGGACGCTTGAAGAAAACCGGCAATGCCGAAGAGGAGCGCTTCACAGTCGGTTGATTGACGGCGAAGCAATTTCAGCGGGAGCCGTTGCGTCAACAACGTAAAGGGCAACTTGTTTTCCTTGTAGCCGAGCGCCGCCGCCAGTTGCTGAAAGAGCGCTTCATCGCGGCCGTGATTGTCGATCTTGTTTCGAATCTGCGCTGCCTTTCGCTGTAAACGAAACTGGGCCGCAGCATCGAGCACGCTGCGCACGCGCTCCTCCGGTAAATCTTTGAGCGGCGCCTGACAACGGCCTGGCCGCGCCAGCGGAAGGTTGGCGCTGAAGGTTTCGGGCAAGGCGTTCGGATCGACACGCACTTGGGGCACTTCGCGGTTCGACCGGGTGCGTGCGAAAAACGTCCGGTCGCTGGCGTGGACGAAAACATGCAGCATAGTGTTTTCGAAGGCGGGATTGATTGCGTGACCGTGCGCCTCCCAATTTCGATCGCTGAGATCGAACTCGATGTTGCCGCGAATCGGTTCGCTCCCGTTCAAGCGGATGGCAGCGTCGCTGAAATCTGGTCCCGCTTCGCGATTCCAAATGCCAAATTGAACGATGTCGATCTTGTCTCCGTTGGTCGTGAGAAATTGTTTTCCGAAGTCTCCGGCGAACCAGCGCGCTTGTAGTTCCAGCTCGCTCGGAATTCTCTGCGAAGGAAACAGTGCCTGCTCACGTACGCGCGCAGCTTTTTCTCGCATTTCCGCGTAGCGGTTTGTCATGTCGAGACATCTTCTCTCATTGTTAACAGTAAGAGATTCCTCGACTTCGCTCGGAATGACAAAACTTAGGTGGAGCCCGCGGGCTCAAAGCGCGACTCGATGCCTGTCGGAGCATCCTGTCCTAGCCGCTCGCGCAAATATTCCACGATCTGCTCGACCACAGCCGCGCGAGGACGCGGAAAGATGAACAA
>QHRC01000103.1:0-1467 GCA_003219995.1 Verrucomicrobiota bacterium | reverse complement strand
TTCCGAAAGAAATTTTGGCTCATGCGCAACCATTGAACCGCCGAGCTCGATCATCTGAGCAAAGGGCCGTCCGTTTTTGCGCGCGACGAACAGAATCTTGTGCGGTTCTTCATTGGTCGCGACGAGCGCGCCGAAAAGATTCGGCGGAATGCGCCGGCCACGTCCGCTCAGGCATGGCGCAACCCACGCGATCGTTTCGCCAAGGACATTTTGCCGGCTGAACACAGAAGCGAGCCGCGCCGGCAACATAAGCGGTAATTTTACCGGCATATTCAGATTGGCAGGACCGTTCAGTTTGTTAAGTGCCAGCCAGATTTTCGCTTTCATTGCGCGCAGAATCTTCGGCGCGAAATAAAGAAACGCGGCGATGGCCGCGGCAAAGATCGACAATGCGAGCATGGGATTGAAATGAACGAGGGCCAGCCCGCCGAGCACGGCGAGATCTTCACCAAAGCTGAGAGCGATGTTCGAAAACGGTTCGGGTGAGGTGTTGCTGGCGAGACGGGTGGCTGCTTTCGCGGTATGCGCGACGAGGCTGGTGCCGCCCGCGAGGAGGGCGATAATCACCGTGAGAGCCGGGCTCGGATGGCCGAGCACTTGAATTGCCAGTAAGGCGCCGCCGATGGGCCGAATCACGGTGTGGACCGCGTCCCAAGCACTGTCGATCCACGGGATTTTATCGGCGAGAAACTCCAGGAAATAGAGCACGCCCGCAACGGTGATGATGACCGGATCACCCAATACTTCGAGCGATTGATACGCCGGCGAGAGCGTGATCCAATGGAAATGAATGGCGAGGCCGGTGGCGAAAACGGTGAGGTAAAGATTAATTCCGGCGAGGCAGGCCAGGCCAAGGGCAACGCCGAGAAGGTTGAGTTTTTCCACGCGAAAATTATCGGCGCAGGTCGATAATTGTCACGCGCTGAGTTGTAGCGGCGCTCTATGAGCGCCGAAATTAGAGATCGGCGGTCATAGGCCGCCGCTACAGTAGATTTGCTGCCGGGGACGGCGGCCTCTACACTTCGCGCCATGCTCGACATTCGTCTCGTTCGCGAAAAGCCCGACTTCGTGAAAGGCCGGCTGGCTACGCGCGGCGGAGCCGAGGAAGCAAAGATCGATAATCTTCTGCGCGTCGATGCGGAGCGACGAAAAAATGAGACCGCACTGCAGCAATTCAACGCGGAGCGAAATCGATTGAGCAAAGAAATCGGCGCGAAACGCAGCCGTGGTGAAGCGACCGGTGAGCTTGAAATGCGCGTGCGGAAAATCGGCGAGGAGATTGTCGATCTTACCCGGCACGCAACAACGTTCGATAATGAACAGAAAAATTTGTTGCTCGAAATTCCAAATTTACCGCACGAAAGCGTACCGGAGGGAAAGGATCCGAGCCAAAATCGGATGGTGCGCAGTTGGGGCGAAAAGCTGAAGAGGAGCGGCGAGGTTCTTGATCATGTCGCGCTCGGAGAA
>QHRC01000102.1 GCA_003219995.1 Verrucomicrobiota bacterium | reverse complement strand
GTAACGCCCGCAGCTGTTCCAGAAGAATCAACGACCGAACCTGTTTTGGAAAAGCCGATCCCTCAGGAGGAAAATATTACTGCTGCTGCCGGCGAAGCATCGACACCGGTTTCGCCGCCGGAGGACGGTCAAGAAGAACAAGCATCGCGTGGATTTCTCAGCCGGCTGCTCAGACGCGGGTCCGGTTAGCAAGAAAGCTGTTGCGCCAAAAGAAAATGACGGCACCGCCGCGTGCACGGGAAGGCGTTCTTTTCGATTTGTCCGCGTGCGCAAAACTTCGCATTACTGGAAACGATCGTCTTCGTTTCCTGAATGGACAGATTACCAACGACGCTCGCAAGGCGACTGAATCGACCGCGCTCGAGGCCTGCGTTTTGAGCGCAAAAGGCAGAATGAATGCCTACCTCTCCATCTGCGCCGCGTCGAATTGCTTTTTGGTCGATGCCGATCCTGAGCTTCGAGAATCGCTTCAGCCGCGCCTCGAGCGTTACATCATCGCCGATGACGTGCAGATCGAAGATGTCAGTGATCGATTGTCGATCTTTCATGTTTTGAACTCAAGCCCTCCCGCACTGCCGACCGAGTGCAAGATTATATCTGCGAATCGTTTTGCCGGTTTTGGCTGGGACATCTGGATTGAAGCAAAACAGCGCGATCGGATTTTTTACCGATTATCGGAGGAATTCGACTTTTGTGATGCGGATTGCGCGGAGGTTTTCCGAATTGAACAGGGAATTCCTCACTGGGGTCGTGAGTTGACTGCGGAAATCATTCCGATTGAAGCAAACCTGGAAGAGCGCGCGATCGATTATGAAAAGGGCTGCTACATTGGGCAGGAAGTGATCTCGCGTATCAAAATGTCCGGTCAAATCAACAAGCGATTATGTGGCTTGGTCTCGGTAAATGATTCGCCCCTTATTCCTGGAATGCGACTGGCCTCAGCGGCAGAAGGGCGCAAAGAAGTTGGCTGGGTCACGAGTGCCACGCACAGTCAAAGTCTGGGAAAAGAGATTGGGCTTGGTTACGTCAAACGCGGTTTCAATTCTACTGGGTCACGGCTAGAAGCGTTTGTGCTGGAAGACCCGGTGGTCACGACGCGTACGGAGATTGTCGATCTTCCATTCGTGCCGTGACGATGCGCCGTGGCATAATTTCCTTGTTCCCGCTATTTGCGTAATTTTTGATGTTGCATTCTAAAGATCGGGGCGTGTAAACTCGGCAATTCTTTTTCCAAGGACCCCATGAATCAAAGATTGCTCGCAGAGATCGGCCGCACCCAGCGGTTGGAGATTCTTAACTCGCTCAAACGCACTAAAGGAATGTCTGTCAACCAGCTCGTTGACAAAATGAAGATGAGCTACATGGGCATTAAGCAGCATTGTCTTACCCTCGAGCGGGATGGTTACCTCGATACCTGGCGGCGACCGCAGAAAATGGGCCGGCCCGAAATGGTTTACCGGCTCACGCGTCGCACCCACGATCTTTTTCCTGCCGATAGCAACCAATTCACACTCGAGTTGCTCAAGTCAATTCAGGAAATTTTTGGCCCCAATGCGTCCGAGAAGGTTTTATTCAATGCCTTCGAGAGAAAAGGCGCGGCCCTCAAAGCAAAGGTAAAGGGAGAAACTATAGCCGAGCGTGCGAAATGGCTGGCCAAGGTACGTGATAGCGAAGGTCATATGGCGCAATTTACGATCGAGGCGAAAGACGGTGGCCCGCAGATTCTCGAATGTCATTCGCCGATCATGAACTTGCTTGATCATTATCCGATCATCGGCCGTCTTGAGCAGGATATGTTCGAAGCCGTTTTGGGCACGCGCGTGCGCCGGGAAGAAATTCGTCATTCGGGTCTTTACGAGTGCGCCTTTTACTTCGCCTTGTAGTTGGATTGTCGATCTTTCGTCTCGTCTCGCGATTTCCTCTTTCGCGTTGGGTTAATTTCAGTTGATTGATGGCCCATGCTTAGGGCCTTTCCGACTGCGGTGATCGAAAATTTGCGGCCGCTTGTTGATGGCGGGCGCTACCCGATCAAACGCGTGGCCGGCCAAGATCTCGTGGTCGAGGCGGATATCTTCAAAGATGGCCACGATGTTGTGGCTGCGGCCTTGAAGTGGCGTGTTCTCGGCGAAAATAGCTGGCACGAAACACCAATGGCTTACATCGACAACGATCGCTGGCGCGGCATCTGCACTCTGTACGATAGCGCGATCTACGAATACACGGTCGAAGCCTGGACGGACACGTTTCGCAGTTGGCAGCGCGAGTTTGTAGCGAAGTTCGAAGCCCGCGTTTCTAGGCTAACGAGCGAAGCGCTGGAGGGTGCTGCATTGCTCAAAGCGGCCTCGCAGCGTGCGCACGATCCCGCGGACTCGGCCAGATTACTCCAGCTCTCGCAACAAATCGGCGCCGCCGAGAACGCCGAGATCAAAGCAATCGCGGAATCTGGAGCGCTTGAGGTGCTTATGGCGACCTATCCCGATCGCTCGGGTGCGACGCAGTATGCGCCACCTCCGCGCGTGGTTGTCGACCGTCCAGTGGCCCAGATGGCTGCATGGTATGAATTTTTCCCGCGTTCAGCCGAAGGACGTGTCGATCGCAGCTCAACTTTTCGCGATTGTTTGTCCCGAATCGACGACGCAAAGGCGATGGGATTCAATGTCATTTACTTTCCGCCGATTCACCCGATCGGTCATACCAACCGCAAAGGCCGCAACAATGCGATCGTTTGCCAGCCAGGAGACCCGGGCGTGCCGTGGGCGATCGGTAGCGAAGCCGGCGGACATAAGGCGGTGGAGCCCTCCCTCGGAACCCTGGCTGATTTCGACTGGCTACAAACCGAAGTGCGCGCGCGGGGAATGGAGATTGCGCTCGATTTCGCACTCAATTGCTCCCCCGACCACCCATACGTGAAAGAGCATCCGGAGTGGTTTTACAAACGGCCCGATGGTTCGATCAAGTTTGCCGAGAATCCACCGAAAAAATACGAGGACATTTTTCCTCTCAACTTCCGTTGCGAAAACTGGCCCGCGCTCTGGGCAGAGATGGTGAGCATCATCCTTTTTTGGGCGGGACGCGGCGTTCGCATCTTTCGTGTCGATAATCCGCACACCAAACCGGTTGCCTTCTGGGAATACTTCGTCGCCCGCGTCCACGAAAAGTATCCGGATGTGCTTTTTCTTTCCGAGGCATTCACAAGGCCAAAAATGATGAAAGCGCTCGCGAAAGCCGGCTTTACCCAGAGCTACACGTACTTCACATGGCGGAATTCAAAATCGGAACTGATCGAATACTTTACCGAACTCACTCAAACCGAGATGCGCGAGTATTTTCGCGCTAATCTCTGGCCGAACACGCCGGATATTTTGCCGTTTTTCCTTCAGGACGGCGGCCGGCCTGCATTCATGATTCGTGTCACACTCGCCGCCACGTTCTCAACCCTCTACGGCATCTACAGCGGCTACGAACTGTGCGAAAACGACGCTCTGCCCGGTCGTGAGGAATATCTGGATTCCGAGAAGTATCAATTGAAGGAACGGGATTGGAACGCGCCGGAGAACATCAAGGACTGGATCACGCGGCTGAATCAAATTCGGACCGAGAATCGCGCTCTCTATTTTTACGATAACTTGCGTTTCTATCACGCTGATAATGACGCGATCCTGTTTTATGGCAAAATGACGCCGGCGCGCGACAACATTATTCTTGTCGTTGTCAATCTTGATCCCCATCGCAAACAACATTCCTATGTCGATGTACCGATCGATCAGTTTGGCTCCATGGGAGGCGATGTTTATCAGGTTCACGACCTCTTCAGCGATGTGCGTTACATTTGGCGCGGCCGCCGCAACTACATTGAGCTCGATCCCGAAATCCAGCCCGCACATATCTTTCGGGTGCGGCGTTGGATTGGGGGCGATCGATTCGCTTAGCAACTTGTATCACACAGACGTGTTTAGCATGTACTCACCCATTTGCATCCAGCGGCGCTCCGCCTATCATTACAAAACTTTCGGCATGAAGAT
>QHRC01000101.1:7289-12173 GCA_003219995.1 Verrucomicrobiota bacterium | reverse complement strand
TTACAAGCCGAAAGTTTCGACGTAAGTCCGCTCGAGATTGCGCAAAAGTGCGATGGCAAATTGTTGCCGGTCAACTTGTCGATCTAACACCATTGCGAGAGAAGCGGCACCTGCGCACAATTCTTCGGAAAAATCCTCCGGCCTGTGATTCATGTTGATCCCGATCCCGCAGATTGCGACGTGCGGCGCGTTCGGCTGCGCGCGCATTTCCACGAGTACGCCTGCGATCTTTTTTCCAGCGACGCAAATGTCGTTCGGCGGCTTGACTGTCACAGTAAGCGCGAATTCTTTGGCAATCGTTTGCGCGATGGCCTCGGTCGCCCAAGCGGTCAATCGTCCCGAATCGCCGATGTCGATCCTCGGTCGCAACAAGATCGAGAACCAAAGTCCCTTGTGCGCGGCGGATTCCCAGGGATTGCCGCGTTGGCCGCGCCCAGCGGTCTGGCCTTCGGCGAACACGACCAGACCTTCCGGCGCATCGAACGCCGCTCTTTGCAGAACCGAATCGTTTGTTGAAGCCGTTTCCTCGACAACAGTGATCTCGCGGCCAATCGTGCACGCGCCCAGTGCATCGCGCAGTTCGTCGGCGACCAATCGATCGGTCGGGGGCGATTTGGCGATCTTCGGCATTCTCAAATGGTGACAGGCGTCAACTCCAGCGAAAGATCGATGGCTCGCACGGAATGGGTGAGCGACCCGATCGAAATGTAATCGACGCCGGTGGCGGCGATTTGACGGATGTTTTTTAAGGTGACGCCGCCGCTCGCTTCAAATTTCACTCTGTTTTTTCCCAGCGCCACCGCTTCGCGAATTTGCGCCGGCTTCATGTTGTCGAGCAGGATAAGATCGACATCGTCGATTTTGAGCAATGCATGGACTTGTTCGAGACGATCAGCCTCGACTTCAATGCGTGCGTTCGGTCGCTGTTGGCGCAGTCTCCGTACTGCCTCGGCAAATGTGGTTAATCCCGAATGAGCGACGAGGTGATTATCTTTTACGAGGACCATGTCGAACAAGCCGAAGCGATGATTCGCGCCGCCGCCGGCGACCACGGCGGCTTTTTCCAGCGCACGCAGCCCGGGTGTTGTTTTTCGAGTGTCGAGGATCTTGACGCGATCGCTTTCTGCCGCATCGACAAATTTTCGCGTCAGCGTTGCAATCCCGCAGAGACGTTGCAAAAAATTTAGCGCGACTCGCTCCGCTTTCAGGATTGCGCAAGCCAATCCGTCAATCTCGATAGTCACGTCGCCGGGATTGACTTCGGAGCCATCGGCAGAAAGGATCCGAACCTGCGTGGCAGGATCGATCCTGCGAAAAACTTCGGCGGCTGTTTCAGTGCCGGCCATAATTGCTCTTTCGCGCGCGACGATTCGCGCAGAGGCGCGCAAATCTGGTGGCACGAAAAACTGCGTCGTGACGTCGCCTTTCCCGATGTCCTCTTTAATCGCAATGGCGATTGGATCGAACGAAGTGGGCTTCATAAAGGCGAAGCGAGGTTGGGCGCCCGATAAACGCATTTTCCGCGAACATAAGTCTTGAGGTTCGCGTGCGGCCCTCCGCGGTAGATACAAAGCGCGAGGATGTCTTCCGTAGACAATTCAGCGAGCGCATTGCGGTTTCCGGGATAGGGAAGAAGCGCGGCAAGATCGACAACAATAAGATCCGCTTCCTTATCGACATCGAGTGTTCCGATCATATCGCCCTTCCCTAAGGCACGCGCGCCGCCGTGAGTGGCAAGATAAAACGCTTCGCTCGGGCGCAATGGGCGCAGATTCGGCTCGTAAGCTCCGCGCGCCTTTTGCACGTCAATGGCCGCGCGCATCACCTGCCACATGTTCAACTCGGGGCCGGCGGCCACGTCGGAGCCAAGCCCAACAGGGATGCCGGCTTTTAAAAGTTGGTCGAGCTTGATCAAGCCGCTGCCGAGAAAAAGATTCGACGTCGGACAATGTGCTATGCTCGACTGCGCGCCCGCGATTGCGGCGATTTCCCGGGGATTCAGATGGATGCAATGTCCGAGCATGGTTTTCGGCGTGAGGAGTCCGCACTTTTCATAGACGTGGGTGTAATCCCGTGCCGACATGTAGAGATGGTGCACCTTTTCGAGCTCTTCCCGATTCTCGGCCAGGTGGGTCTGAAGATAAGCGTCGAAGCGCGCCGCCATCTCGCCCGCACTCCGCATTAATTTTTCTGAGCAAGTGACGGCGAAACGCGGACTAAAAGCGTATTCGAGCCGGCCATCCTCCGCCCGATGCCATTTTCGGCAGAGACGCTCGCTTTCCAATAACGAGACGGAAACGACTTTCTTTGGTTGGAGTTGGCCATACGAGCCGAGGTCCATCATCATTTCGCCGAGGATAACGCGCAATCCGCTTTCCTTGGCGGCTTCGAAACCGATTTCGCAGCTATCCTCATAGATTGCCGCATAGATCATCGCGGTGGTTGTGCCATGGCGCGCGAGTTCGTGGAAGAATTGCGGCGCCTCGGCACGCGCTTTCGGTCCGGTGAACTCGCGTTCCACCGGGAAGATGTGCTGGCGCAGCCAGGGGAGCAATTCGCTCTCGCCTCGCGCGACGGCCGAATATTGCGCCAGATGGGTATGGCAATCGACAAGCCCGGGGAAGATCGCCACCGGGCCGTAATCGATCCAGCGGACTGGTTTCGGCCGTTGCAACCGGCGAAGATCATCATAATCGCCTGTTTCGGAGATGCGGCCGTTCTCGATAACGAGCGCGCCGCCACGCTGGCCGTGGAGGGTGCCAAATTCCGGTGCATCGATCAGGAAACCGCGGATGCCAAACAAGGAGACGTCCTCTTCCATAGACCACCGTCTAGGAAAACATCATAGGGGAAGGCAGCTGGCGACCGCAACTCCGCTCACGTTGGAACGGTAAAAAAGATTCGGGCGGTGCACGCCAAGGAGAAACAGCAAATACGAGAACGTGCAGCCACCCGAACCGCCTTAACCTGTTAACTTCGACACCTCAATTACGCCCGCGTTCGAATTTTTTACGAAAAAGAAGGACTACGATTGTAGCCGCCGCCCTGCCTGTCGTGCCGAAGCCGTGCGAAGGCGGATGGGCGACGCGACTCGTGCGTTCTCAGCACCAGTCGGCCTCATGTTTCGCACCCGCCTCCGCAGGGGCTACGGCGTGCCAGGCAGCGAAGCGGCTACAACAACTCGGCCTGGCCCGGCGTCATTCGAGCCGCCTCATCGCGCACTTCCTGCAAGAGAGATTTAAATTCACACTTTTCCAGGGCAGCAATCAGGCCCGGATACTCGGGCTTGATCCGAAGATCGTCGATTGCCACCGGCAATTCCAGATCGCAGTCGAGCTCAACCATCTTCCGGTTCTGCAGGATTTGGTCACGCGCATTGAGGAGCTTTTCGCGGGTCCGCTGGTTTTTCACCTTGTCGATCTTGCCCAGCAAGGCGTCCAATCCACCGAATTCACGAATCAGCGTGGCGGCGGTCTTCCGGCCGAGCCCCACGCCCGGGATGTTGTCAACTGAATCGCCGGCCAGAGCGAGAACGTCGCCGATCAGCTTCGGCGGCACCTCCCATTTTGCAGTGACTTGTTCCTCGCCCAAAAGTGCAAACGGATCCTTTGGCAAGGCGAGATCAGCCTTGGCGGTCGTGTAAACTTTTACGCATGGACCGACAAGCTGATATAAATCCTTGTCATTGGTCGCGAGCACCACTTCCATGCCACGGCGTTTGCAGGCCGCCAGCGCGTAACAACCCATCAAATCGTCGGCCTCCGTGTTGGGCAGTGAAATATTTTTGAATCCTAGCAGGGGTGTCAGCTTTTGGATGAAATCGAGCTGTGGAATCATCGGCCGCGGCATTTCCTTACGCGTTTCCTTGTAGGCGGGCTGCAATTCCATTCGCTTTTGCGGCAGACCTTCATCCCAAAAAACAGCGCCCAATTCCGGCCGCAAATGTTTCATCATCAGGCGCAGCGTTTTGGTGAATCCGAAGATTGCGTTGGTTGGTTCGCCACGGGAATTCGAGAGATTCTGGATCGCAAAAAAGGAGCGATACACGTAATAATGCCCGTCGATCAAAAGCAGCTTCACGCCAAAACGGTAGCGGAATCGGGTATGGTAGCGCAACCGTCCCGGTTGCGGCTCTTTGTTTTTGCAAGCGGGACGCTTGCGCTACTCTAAGCGAATGGCTGAAGAATGGATTGTCCGTGTCCAGGGTAAAGAATATGGACCGGTCGACATCGACACCTTACGTGAGTGGCGGGACGAGGGTCGCCTGCTTCCTCCAAACCAGGCGCGCCGCCCCGATGGCCGCCCCGATGTCGAAGTTTGGACGACAGCGGCGAAAATTCCCGGTCTCTTCGAATCAGTCGATGACTCGGAAAGGCGCACGTCTGATGTGTCACTTCCTCGGCGCGGCTTCGGCCAAATTCTCTCTGAGACCTGGCGGGTTTATCGAAGAGGTTTTTTCCAATTCTTCTATCTGACCCTACTCGTGGCACTGCCGTCCATTTGTGCGCAACTGAGCGGCGCAGCCATAGGCGCATCACCCGGGATGAACGCCGATTTGCGCACCCTGATTGCGGCCATGTTCACCTTTTGCATGGTCCTGCTCAGCTTAGCCGCGTGGCCCGCATTCATCGCCGGCATCCAGCTCGTCACCGCTGAAATTGCCGTCGGACGGAAGGCGCGAATCTCCGCCCTTGTTCAGGAGGTGCTGAAGTTTTGGCCGCGCGTCGCGCTCCTCTGTATTTTTGTCTATGGCGCCTACATTTTTTGGACGGCGCTTCCTCTGGCCATCATCTGGATGATCATGAGCGGGCCTCTTTCCTTGTTGTCGATCTTGCTCGTGCTCGTCGTGCTCGCATTCCAGGTTTGGATTGTCGGACGGTTATT
>QHRC01000101.1:0-7195 GCA_003219995.1 Verrucomicrobiota bacterium | reverse complement strand
TGGTTTCGTCGCCCGCTCTGGCGCGGCGTTCTTCTTTTTTCAATCTGGTCAGCCTTCGTGCTCGCGATCGACATCGGATCGCAGTGGGCGTCACTGAGCCATTATTTCCAGGAGCTGACCACTTCCCAGAATCCGCAAGCCGTCCTTCAGGCGCTCGCAGCAAGCTCGAAAGCACAACCTTTCAACCTCCTTGGCTTCGCACTCAGCTTCGTCCAGGCGCTGCTCCGACCGTTGCTCGGAATTTCCTTTGTCCTCCTCTACCTGGACTCGCAAGCAGATTTCCCCGAAAGTCGGGACCAACGATAACTCCTACTTTCTTCTGTTGGCTCCATCGCCTGGTTAGGCATCGGGTGATTTCAAGTGGATGGGTTCACTCCTTCCTCTTCCGGCCAAGTATGGTCTCGTCGCGGAGGGCCTGAAGGTCGATTTGGCAAGGCAGGCGTTCGGCCTGGGGGGTGGAGTCTTCGACGAACTTGCGGACTGAGGGTCCAACCTGGGTTCGCAGTTCGGGCCAGAGACACGCCATGGCAGGGTTGCTCAAGATCGGACCCCAGTTGTATCCGAGCCGAGCCGTAGCATCTCGCGGGAGCAGGCCCTGCTCGACCTGAAGCAGAATGGTCTCCAGCATGCGAAGGTCCGCTGTAAATATCCGCTCCATCCGTTCCCAGTCCTCCAGGGTCCACCTTTTCACGGCCTCGGGGTAGGCGGACTCCGTCGCCAGTCGATTCATCCGTGCGTCGAAGCCCCTATGGAATTCCGCGGTCGAGATACCGATCGCCTGATAGGCCGCTGCCCGCGCCTGGACGTTATTTTCCCGGATCTGCATTCCAACAAATGCCAGCGAAGTGATCACTCCGGCTGCCGCAACGCTTTGCCGAATCGTCCTGCTCGAAATGGGAAATCGTGACGAGGACAATTTCATGCGCCTAACGAGAATCGAGCCTGCGGGAGCAGAGCGAGATAGACCTTAGCACAAAGTGCGAATAAGCGGGAGCGAATGAGTCAATGGAACGGACTAGCTTGCCGTGACATAGACGAGACGCGTCCACGGTCCCGCGTTCGGATCGGGCGCTGTCTGCACCTGATAACCCTTGGCCCGGTCCGACGCGTCGAAGAGCAATTGCGCCTGGCCACTGTTGCCGGTGAGCTTAAGGCGCACATTTTGCGGAATCGACGGAGCGTCAGCGGTGTGGGCTGTTTCCTTGTGCAGGTCATAACCGGTCGTGGCCAGTTTGACCGGATCACTGAGATTGAAGCGAAGGTCACTTACGGTTTGACGATATCCGGTTTTAACGATGTAAAGGTTGTGACCTTTTGACGGTCCAACGACTCATGCCATGCCGCTCCTACGTTTGATCGCTTCTTATTTTCTGGCGGTGATCGCTAGTCTCGCGGCTGCGCAGACGTGCTTTGCGACGACGAAAGGGCTGAGCCAAATCGTGACGCCGGATCTTCAACCCGAAGGCGATTTCTCCCTCAGTTTCCAGGCGCAAAGCGAGCGCATCGGAAATCCGTACGAACTGCAAGGCGAACTGGGATTGACCAAGTGGTCCGAGGTCGCCGTTTTCAAAGGTTTCAAGCCGAACGAGCTGATCTTCGGCACGGAACTCGGGTTGATTCAACACGAGCCGTATTTGCTCTCGGTCGGTTTCGTGAACTGGTCGCCGCACAGCCATGTCGATCCTCAGTCGAAGCCGGTTACTACACCGAACATCACAAATTCATCGCGGGCGCGACGCACGTCGATTATCGCAACGAAGCGATCGTCGGGTACGCCTACGATTTCAATGAGACCTGGCGCGCGCAGGTCGATTTCCAAAGCGGCTCGGGCAATTCATCCACGATTGGCGTCACCTGTAACCTGACGAAAGATTTCCAGGTCAATCCCGCGATTTACGTGACTAACGACAGCCCGCATCACGTGCTCGGTTACGTGGTTTTCACGTACACGTTCCATCTCTGGAGAGCGAAAACAAAACATCCCGCCGAGTAAAGAAACCTTTCGGCAATTCAAAAGCTCATCAAGGCGTAGCCTTTGTTCTGGTACTGCATTAGCACCAGCAATGCATCGGCGGCCACAATTACATCAGGCGCGAGGGTTTTCGGGTCGATTTTTGCACCGGCAAGGTATTGGCCGCAGACGAAGAACTCCACGCCACCCTTTTTCATTTGCGCGATTGCTTTGAGATTCGGGTTACTGGCTCCGAACTTCGCTTTGTAGTGCGTGTCATCGAGAATGCCATCGACGGCCGGACCGTGAAATACGATGGCGAACTTGGCGTTGCTCAACGGCAGATTGGCGGCGGCGAGCGCATTTAACTCCGAACCTGCCATGTTGAGCGCTGGAAGAAGTTCTGCGGGTTTATCGGCGGAGCGAGTGGCATCGAAAATTGCGCGGTAAGTGATCTCCTTTGCCGGCGGAAGAGCCACATTTGGAATCGCAACGTATCCGTCTGCTTCAGGCACTGCGGGTGATTTTGGCGACGGCCATTCCGCCATCGCGATCGACACCATTGCAAAAAGAATGATGAGCGATTTCATGTCGAAGAGACTAACGAGGAGCCGCGCGGCCGCCTAGTCTTGAATTCCGCGTGCCCTTCGAATTTCCGCTCAGGGCAGCGAGAAATAATCGGGCCCCTGATAATTTCCATCGACCGTCTTGACGATCTGCATCAGGACGTCGTTGACGAGAGACGATTCGATCTTCCGGTCTTTAAGGACGGTCGTGGTGCCATTCCTGTCGCGCCCGTGCGATGAGCGGCACAAGAGTCCTGAAAAAATACAGGACATAGGCGAGATAAATGGCGAAGACGATGAGTTGGACGGCGGCGAGCCAGACGTGACCGTTGCGAACGGTAAAGAATTCCGGCCAAGCGCGAATGCAGATCGCGCAAGCCAGATTCAGGACGAACAGCCCCGGCACAAGCACGCCAATGTTAAGCCGTTGGTCGCGCGTGACCAAAGCGTACAACCGGTTGCTCGATTCTCCTGCGCTATCCTGCTCGCGGGCGCGAATGAGACGCAGATCGTAAATGAAAAGCAACCAGACGATCGCTGCGTAAAGCGCGCCGATGGCGAACCACGCTCGCGGGTTGCTCAGCCGCGTGAAGAGAAGCGACTCGCCTAGCGCGCAGACGATGTAAAAGAAATTGTGCCCAAACTCCAGCGGCCACCGGATCAATGTGAGGGTATGCACGATCGAGCGAGACCAGAAAATCAGAATGACAAGCAATCCAACCGCGACGTAGGGCCAGAAAACGCTTTGCTGGATCGACAGGACGTTGCGCGCGTTCTCAATCAAAAAATAGAGCGCAACGCCCTGAACGATGCTCGTCAGCGTGAGCTCGATGCCGACGACCATGGCGTCGAGCTCGCGGCGGCTGTCCGGTGGCGCATTCACGGCTGCGACTCGTAATCAATCTGCGATCGCCATGTCAAGTGTGGCGAACAATGATCGGTCCGAACTTTCGTGCCTGGAGGGATTCGAACCCACAACCTTCTGATCCGAAGTCAGATGCTCTATCCAGTTGAGCTACAGACACAAAATTGAAAATCTCAAGTTTCAAATCCCAAAGCTCAAAGCCCAGAATTTGGAGCTTGGGATCTGGATTTTGGGATTTAAAAAATGGGGTGGCCGACGGGACTCGAACCCGCAACAACCAGAACCACAATCTGGGGCTCTACCATTGAGCTACGACCACCATCGCAGTCGTAGATCTTAGATTTTAGATCGCGGATTGCAAAGGAAAGCCGCTGGCCACTGACATGCGCTCCTCTTATTTTTGAAGCGACGTGGAAGGCCGTATTGCAACTCGAGAGAGGCCGATTATCATTCCGGCTCCGTCATCGCATGAAGAGAATCGGTTTCATTTTGCTGGCCGGCTCCTTTTTTCTGCTAGCGCCCAGCCAGCTTCGCGCCCAGTCGGACGATCCAAGCGAAATTTTTCTCAAGGCTTACATGACTTCTCAGCAGGGCGAAAAGCTGGAGCATGAAAACCAACTGGCAGCTGCTCTGGCAAAATACCGATCCGCGGGAAGCCTGATCGAGGAGTTGCACAAGAAGCATTCCGACTGGCAGCCGGCCATCGTTGAATATCGCGGCCGTAAAATCAGCGAGAGTATTTTGCGGGTCCAGGACAAGGCATCGACGCAAAACGATCTGGCTGCTGCTTCAACCCCGTTACCGGAGGCGACTTCGCCACCTCGTGAAAAGGCCAGGCCGGCAGAACCAAGCGCCGAGATCGCGGCGCCGCGCCCGAGCGCGGCTGCTCCGCAGGCGCCGAGTGACACCGCAATCAAGGATGCGACCAAAAAATTGCACGACAAGATCGATCAACTCGAGGCCGAGCTGCAAAAGTCGCGCAGCCAGCTCGACACTGCGGCAAAGGAAAAGGAGTCACTGGATGGGCGGCTCAAGGAGACAAGCTCCAAGCTGGGTAAAACACAAAGCGACCTTGAAAAATCGAGAGGAGCAGAGCGTGAGGTCCGCGACCAACTCGCTCAAGCTCAGGAGTCGCTGAAAAAGCTTCAATCCTCCGGCAGCGACAATGCGAAGGAGCAACAGGCATTGCGCGCAGAGGTCGTGTCGTTAAAGGATACACTCACCGCCGCCGAAGAGGCGCGTTTCGCGGCAGAAAAGGAAAAGGCCCAAACAAGTGTAAAGATGGCGGAGGCGAGCAAGCAAATCGCCGGTGTGACACGAGAACGTGATGAAGCGCTCACGCAGTTGAAAAGCATGAAGGAACCTGAGCAACGCGTTCAAATGCTGGTGGCCGAGAACAGCGATTTGAAACAGAAACTGGCGGACGCGGAAAAAAGCGTGCGCGAGCTGAACGAGGACAAGCCGAAAAAAGAACGGGAACTTGCCGAGGTAAAGGGTCAGATTGAGGAACTCCGCCAACAACTGGCCGCGCGTCAGAAACAAAATCAGGATTTCGAGACGAAAGTCGCTGAGCTTCGTTCGCAACTCGATGAGGCCGGTGCTGAACTGGAAAAAGCGAAGCTCAAGGGTGCGAACGCCGAGGAGACGGTTCGGCTGACGAAGGAGAATGAAATCCTTCGTAACATTGTCGTCCGCGAACGTCAGGAGGAAGCGCGGCGGGATCAGGCCAAGAAACTTTTGTTCGCGGAGTTCGATAAGCTGAAGATCAAATCGGACGCCTTAAACGAGCAAATCGAGTTGCTCGCTCAACCGATCACGAAGTTGAGCGACGAAGAGATCGCCTTGTTGCGGCAACCAGTGGTCTCGATCTCAGACCATAATCCGGCCGCATTGAAGACAAGTTTCACCTTCGCCAAAAAATCAGCTATGAGCGCCGTTAAAATCACCGGCTCTGATAAAACGCAAAAATCGCCTGATGGCGAGAATGCGGCCGCCTCTAATGATTCCAGCGCCACCTCGGCGAGCGGTTTCAACCCGGATGTGCCCGAGAATCTGCAGAATCTGGCGCGGTCGGCGAAAGATAACTTCGAGCATCGCAAATATCGAACGGCCGAAAAACAATATCAGGAGATCCTGGCCAAGAGTCCCAACAATCTCTATTCACTTTCCAATCTTGGTGTCGTTTATTTTCGCACGGCCAGATTTAAAGCCGCCGAGTTGATGTTGAAGAAAGCCGTTGCCATCGCTCCCAGGGATGAGTTTGCCCACACCACCCTCGGCATTGTTTATTATCGGCAGTCCAAGTTTGATGACGCACTGGCCGAGCTGACCAAGTCGCTCGCGATCAATCCCAAGAGCGCCACCGCGCATAATTATCTCGGCATCACTGCCAGCCAGAAGGGTTGGCAGGAAGCGGCGGAACGAGAAATACTCGAGGCCATCGCCGACAATCCCGATTACGCCGACGCTCATTTCAATCTCGCCGTCATCTACGCCACAGCGCGACCGCCGGCAAAAGAGTTGGCTAAACAGCATTATGCAAAAGCGACTTCGCTCGGCACCCAGCGCGATCCGTCGCTCGAAAAAGGTAGGGCGAGACTCTGTCGAGCCGTCGAATGCGCGCGTGAAACCATTTCTCACCGCGAACTGGCGCTACCTCGCCATGCTCAATTTCGTTGTCGATCCAAGGATCATTACGCCGCTCGTCCCGCTGGGCACGGAGCTCGATTACGAAAATGGCGAAACATTCGTCAGCGTCGTTGGCTTCCTTTTTCTCGACACGCGTTTGCGCGGCCTCCCCATCCCGCTCCATCGCGATTTCGAAGAAGTGAATCTGCGGTTTTACGTGCGTAAGAAATCGGCCGACACCTGGCGGCGCGGCGTTGTCTTCATTCGCGAGCTCGTTCCGCGCCGGGCCATCGCGCTCGTCGCGCGCGCGTTTTACGGCGAAAACTATTTTGCATTGCCTATGAAACACGAAATCGAACATGTCGATCTTAGAATAAAGGTTGCATATTCTTGGCGGCGCGGTCCGAAGTGGGAATCGCTCGCGATAACCGCGAATGGCGATGCTCAAAATATTCCGGCTGGTTCACACGCCGAGTTCATCACTGAACATTACTGGGGCTACACCTGTGTCCGCGGCGGTTGCAGTGAGTATCGAGTCAAACATCCGCGCTGGAAGATTTGGGCCGCCGAAACATCCCAACTTCGCGCCGATGTCGCGATGCTTTACGGCGCACAATTCGCCGAAACTTTGGCAACATCGCCGCGCTCCGCGTTTATCGCAGAAGGTTCACCTATCACCGTGGAGCGAACAGAGATTCTTCTGTAGTGGCGGTCTATTTATCGCGTTGTAGCCTCGGCAAAGACGGATGACCGTCGCATGCTTACGAGCTATGAAACTCTCTGACGAGCGTCCTCTTCCTCTCATGCCGCGAGATCGCGAGATCCACGAGTTTTGACAGAAGCTCCCTGTAGCTAATCCCCGAAGCTTCCCATAATTTCGGATACATGCTGATTGAAGTGAATCCCGGGATCGTATTCAGCTCGTTGAAGAAAATTTCTCCGCTCGTCCGATCAAGGAACGTGTCGACTCGAGCCATTCCTTCGCACTCGAGTGCGGAGAAGGCTCTTCTTGCAACATCCTGCACGCGTCTTGTCTGCTCGGCGTCGAGCTTCGCCGGGATAATCAGCGTAGCGCCTTTCTCGTCCAGATATTTGGCCTCGTAAGAATAGAACTCATGCGTCGGGTCGATCTCACCCGGAACGCTTACCAGTGGATCGCCTCCTGCATCCGGATTTTCCAGAACT
>QHRC01000100.1 GCA_003219995.1 Verrucomicrobiota bacterium | reverse complement strand
ACAGACGTAAGCGGCTGCTTTTCCAGCAACCATCGACATCGTGCGGATCGCTTTGTTTTTCTCGCCGAGATATTTTTGTCCTTCCGCAGTATCTGCCAGAAGCAGAATCGTCTTTGGCAGAAAATGTCGACGGACTTCCGCGAGAAGCGCTTTTGTCTCCGGCGAATCCTTTTTCCCGGCGATTACGATTTGACGCGGTTTACTTAACGAATAATCGACCGCGACCAACATTTGCGGCATGGCGCTGGAGAAGTGGGAAAGCGTCGGCCCAAATGCGTCGATTGTTTTCCTCGCGCGGTCTTCCAATTGTTTGTCATCGCGAAACTGCGCCAGCCGCAGAAGATTCAGCGCAGCAATCGAGCTCGCCGCCGGTTCCGCGCCGTCGTTGTCATCTTTCATCCGCAGCGGCACGCTCGATTCTTTTCCACTTGTGCTAAAATAGCCGCCGTTTTTCTCGTCGAAGAATAAGCGGTCCTGCGTTTCCTGCAATTCAACCGCAAATTTCAACCACTCGACATCAAAGGACGCCTCGTAAAGATCGGTCAGGCCCTGGATGACAAAGGCGTAATCGTCAGCGAAGCCTTCGATCTCGCTCCGGCCCTCGCGGTAATTTCGATAGAGCAATTTGCTCTTCTCTTCATAGAGCTTCGTTCGCAGAAATCGGGCCGCGCGTGTCGCGCTTTCCAGATAACGGGGCTCATCCAAGACCTGCGCGGCGTGCGCATAGGCCGAAATCATCAACCCGTTCCAGGCGGCGATAATTTTGTCGTCCAGATGCGGCCGCGGCCGTTTGGCGCGGATCGATAATAATTTTTCGCGGCTGCGGGCAAGTGATTGCCGAGCTTCGTCTTCGCTCTTTTTGAAATGTTTCGCCGTCTCCGCAATAGAGTGGCGTTCGATTAAAATATTTTTCCCGCGGAATTCATCTTGCGGATCGCTTCCTTCGGCCGCGTTGCCATGCGGTTGCACCCCGTAATGAAAATCAAAGATCTCCGCGGCATCGCCAAGCGCTAAGTCGATCTCCTTTTTTGTCCAGGTGTAGAATGCACCCTCGGCAGTTTTCAAATGGCCAGGGTCGCCGACCTCGGCTACAGCGGGGCTGTCTGCGTCTTCGGCCGAGAAAAATCCGCCTTCCTTCGCGGTCATGTCGCGTGCGACGTAATCGAGAATGTCGCGAACGACCGTTGCATATTGTCGATCTTGCTCGCCACCGGATGAGTCCGTCCGACCGGCGGACGTGATTTGAAACGCGTCAAGATACGCGGTGGCAAGCTGCGCCTGATCGTAGAGCATTTTCTCGAAGTGCGGTACGTGCCAGTAACGATCAACCGAGTAGCGATGAAAACCGCCGCCGAGGTGATCGTGCATCCCGCCGGCGGCCATTTTGCGCAACGTGAACAAATCTATTTCGAGCGCCTGCTTGCCGGCCTCACTCTTGGGATCGCGCGCGTAAAACCGCGAAAGAAAATTCAACGCGACCGGGCGTGGAAACTTCGGGGCGCTGCCGAAACCGCCTTCTTTCTCATCGAACGTGCGAGTGAACTGTTCGTGGGCTTTGTCGAAAACCTGATTGTCGATCTTGGCGGCGGTTGCGGATTGGGCGGCTTGTGATTCGCGCAATGCCGAGATTATTTTCGCGCTTTGATCGACAATCTTTTCGTGGTCCTGTTTCCAGGCTGCGGCAATGCGTTCCAGAACTTTTTTGAAACCAGGCTGACCGTAACGGTCCTCCGGTGGAAAATAAGTTCCACCAACAAATGGTTTTAGACCCGGGGTTAACCAGACGCTCATCGGCCAACCACCACCGCCGGTCGTCGCTTGCACGAAGGTCATGTAAACGCGATCGACATCCGGCCGCTCCTCGCGATCGACTTTGATGTTCACAAATTCGCGATTCATGATTGCAGCCGTCTCTTCGTTCTCGAACGACTCATGCGCCATGACGTGACACCAATGACAGGTCGAATATCCCACTGAGAGAAAGATCGGCTTATTTTCCCGGCGCGCTTTGGCAAAAGCCTCTTCGCCCCAAGGATACCAATCGACCGGATTATGCGCGTGCTGGAGGAGATAAGGCGACTTTTCCTGGCCCAGTCGATTGATGCGCGCCGCGTGTGCCGGTGAAACTTCCGCAGCGGGTTGGATCGGACTCACCAGTTATCCTAGCGCCGACCGCCATTCTTGTCATTCCGAGCAAAGACCTGCTCTGAGCGTCAGTCGAATGGGTCGAGAGATGGAGCCGAGGGACGCGAGCGACATAGACGGCAAGGCAGAAGGCCGACAAAGTGGGAGCGCACGAGTCAAGCTCTTACCGTTTTTCTGATCGACAAAGAGAGATGTCTCGACTCCGCTCGACATGACAAAAGATGGATTCCGCACATCTCATTTTCCTCTCCCTCACTATCGGCGTTATTGCGTTTCTCTACTCATCGGTTGGTCACGCGGGCGCGTCCGGGTACATTGCGACGATGACGTTGTTCGGCCTTGCAACGACAGTCATCCGACCGACCGCGCTTGTCCTTAATATTCTCGTCGCTTCGATCGGCGCGTTCCAATTTTGGCGCGCCGGACATTTTGCCTGGAAATTATTCTGGCCGTTTGCCGTATTGTCGATCCCGGCGGCGTATCTCGGCGGTTATCTGCAGCCGTCGGCTTCGGTTTTGAGAACCCTGATTGGCCTGGTGCTGCTTTTCTCGGCCGCGCGTTTAATCTTTCGCCGGGAAGACCCACCGAAGGTTGAACAACCGTCAGTTCCAACTGCAATCGGCTTTGGCGCTGGCATTGGTTTTCTCTCCGGACTGACCGGAACAGGCGGCGGAATATTTCTCACTCCACTTCTGCTCTTTTGCCATTGGGCACACATTCGCCAGGCGGCCGCAGTCTCGGCATTATTTATTTTGGTAAACTCAATTTCGGGGCTGAGCGGCTACTTTGCCGCGAATCAATCTATTCCGTGGCTTGGAATTCTCCTCACACCGGCGGCGGCGATTGGGGGCATCCTTGGTTCACATCTCGGTAGCCGCCATTTTCCTGTGCGCATCATTTCGATGCTGCTGGCGACAGTTCTTGTTATCGCGGGAATGAAATTGCTCTTCACGAGGTAGGGGCGATTGACTCAATCGCCCGCGCGAGCGGTTCGGTGGATCGCCTCTACCTGTTCAATTTGAGCCTCGGCGCTGTATCCGGCGACCACGGATTTATTTTAAAATCCGAACGCGCGATTTCCTCGCGCGCATTTCGCAGAAGATCGAGAAGGACGGCGACATCGAGTGCGTGACGAACCGGCAAATATGGCGCGAGGTTCTTTTCCGCGAGCAAGAAGAGCCGCACCGCGGGTTTTAATCGGCGGCTGTGTTTCGCATGAGTTGGATGCTCGAAATTTTTCTTGAGATGCACAAATGCGCCCGCCGCCTGGATAAGACCTTTAAAAAAATCGTCGTCAACCGTGTCGGTGTTCAACCAGAGCTGCTCGAGCACGTCGTGCGCTTCGTAATAGCGCTGCTCGTTCCAGCACTGAAAATAGGCGCGGTAATAGGGATGACTCGCGATATCGATCTTGGCCGGATCGACATCTTCGCCCACCAGTTCGGTGACCAGCCGCGAAATCCTAACTTGATCGCGGCTCGGACAATGGGCAAACCAGCATGCATTAGCTTTCCGGAGGACGAGCGGGCGCGCCATCGCTCTCGCGTTAAGGAATGACGGCAGCGGTCTTCGCCATTCTGCTGGCCGTCATCTCGATTTTGATTTTCTGTTCCGCCCTTTTTTCCGGATTGGAAACAGCACTCTTCTCACTCAAATCGCACCAGTTGCGCCGGCTGGAAGAACATCATCCTGCTCTCACAAAATTCGTTCAGCGCTTTCGGGAAAATCCGCGCCGAGTTTTGAACCTGCTGCTCCTGGGCGACGGCCTCGTGAAAGTGCCGCTGGTCGTGCTCTGTCTGTTCCTTTTATGGGAAGGCCCATTCGCCACACGCATTCCGCAGTGGTTGGCCGCGATCGTGATCTTCACCATCGTCGTGGTGCTTTGCGATTTGATTCCAAAACTGCTGGCTTTGTCTGCTCCTTATCGGCTTTCGGCGATTGGCGCTTTCACCTTGAGGCTGTCAATGCCGCTGCTCGATCGCGTCGGTCATGCGCTTGAGAGCACAAGCACGGCGATTATCGATCTTTTCACTCCGTTGCATCTGCGCACCCGTCCACGATTGAGCGATGAGGAGTTTGAGACGCTGGTTGAAATCGGCGAAGAAGAAGGTGCACTGGATGAAGCGGAAGCTGAGATGATCCAGGAGATCATTAAACTCGGCGACAAGACGGCGAAGGATTGCATGACGCCGCGCGTCGATACTTTCACATTGCCGGACGATTTGACGAACGAGGAAGCGATCGCGCGCCTGAAAGACAAACGTCATCGCCGCGTGCCCGTTTACGTGGACACACCCGATCAAGTTCTCGGGATCATCGACGTGAAAATGTTCCTGCTCGATCCGTCGGAGCATTACACCGAGCGATTGATCCTTCCATCATTTGTGCCGGAGACGATGCGGGCGCTTGATCTGCTCAAACTCTTCCTCACTCATGCCCAGGGGCTGGCCATCGTGGTCGACGAATTTGGCGGAACTGAAGGCATCATCACCATGTCCGACATCGTCGAAGAAATCCTCAGCGATGCTGTCCCGCGCGGAGATGTCGATCTTTACATCGAACCGATGAAGAATGGAAAATTTCTCGTCAGCGGAAACGCGCGCCTCGACGACCTGAGCGAGCATCTTGGGTTCGAAATCGAGGCCGAAGGAATCGACACCATTGGTGGCTTCGTCTTCAATCGACTCGGTTATTTGCCGTCCCCGGGCACGCAACTCGAAATCCCGCGCCTGGCCATCACCGTGCGGCGCGCCGGACGCAAACGAATCGAGGAGATTTTGTTGGAGAAAACAACTGTGGTCGGCGACGCCGATGAGGCATCTGGCAACGGCAGCGCTATAACATGACGATCGCGTTTATCATAATTTGTTGCTGGGTCGTCTCGTTCTTCTTCAATGGGATTGAAAGCGGTTTGCTCTCGATTGATCCGGTGCGGCTCCGCCAAAACGTCAAGCGCCGTATGCCAGCAGCAGTGCGGCTGGATCGATTGCTCAAACATCCGGAGCGGTTGCTCGTTACGGTTCTGATTTTCACGAACGCAGCCGATATTTTGGGACTGCTGCTGTTGACGCGCCAATTGGTGCGCTCATTCCGCTTGGCTGGATTTTTCATCGCGTTGCTGGTCGCGTTGCCGATTTATCTTTTCGCGCTGGCTGTCCTGCCGAAATCGCTCTTTCGCCGATTTCCATTCCGCGCATTGGCCCGGCTAGCCTGGATCCTGGAACTCGTTTCGACGCTGCTCTGGCCTCTGCTCGAACTTGGCGCACGCTTGGGTCGGATTCTGCTGCCACGGCGCGCGGAAAAGGGCCGACTTTTTGCCGCGCGCGAGGAGTTGAAGCAAATCACCACCCAGAGCGAACGCGAAGGGTCTCTTTCCGCCACCGAGCGCGCCATGATTCATAACGTGTTCGATTTCCAAGGGGTGAAAGTGCGCGACGTAATGGTGCCTTTGCCGAAAGTGATCGCCGTAAAACCAGATACATCCATCGATGGAGCGGTTGCGCTCGGCGTTTCTTCCGGCCTCGATCGGCTGCCCGTCATTACGGCGCAAGGCCAGCCGAGCGGATTGATCAACGTGCTCGATATTTTGCTCGAGAAAAACGGCGCCAAGACACTAAGTCACTACATGCGTCGCATCGTCACCGCCAACGAAGAAGAGCCTGCTTATAAAATC
>QHRC01000099.1:266-4541 GCA_003219995.1 Verrucomicrobiota bacterium | reverse complement strand
AAATTTTGCTCGCGCAAATCCGCATGCCGGCTCTCCAACATGGTGGTGAGAAGCCGCAATTTTTCTTCTTTGCTCAGCGCTGGCATACGAGGTCGATCTTACAACTGCACTTACGAATCGACAATCACGCGGATTTGGTTCGAATGGACGATGTCGATGAATGCGGCCATATCCAGTTTGAAACAGAGCAGGGGAGTAATCGAACGATATCGTGAATTTCTTCCGGTGTCCGATTCGACGCCGATCGTTTCGCTAGGCGAAGGCACCACGCCGCTAGTTTATTCGGCAAAGCTGAGTGCGCGAGTTGGGCGCGGCTGCGAAGTGTTTGTTAAAAACGAAGGCGTCAATCCAACCGGCTCATTCAAGGATCGCGGTATGACGGTGGCGGTGTCGAAAGCGATTGAGCGTGGCGCGCGCATGTTGATCTGCGCGTCAACGGGCAACACTTCGGCGTCGGCCGCGGCTTATGCGGCCCGAGCAGGTATAGAGTGCGCGGTGATTTTGCCCGCCGGAAAAATTGCCAGGGGCAAATTGCTGCAAGCTTTTGTCCACGGCGCGAAGATTATCGCGATTGACGGCAACTTTGATGATGCGCTGCGGATCGTGCGCAAGCTTGGGCAACGCGAAAATCTTGCGATTGTGAATTCAATCAATCCCGATCGCATTGCCGGACAGAAAACGGCGGCATTTGAGATTGTCGATCTTCTTGGCGACGCGCCGCATTTTCAATTGCTGCCGCTCGGCAACGCCGGGAACCTGACCGCTTATTGGGCCGGATACCGCGAGTACCACGGCAATGGAAGATCGAAGAAATTGCCGGCGATGCTCGGTTTTCAGGCGGCCGGAGCGGCTCCGATTTTTCATGACAAAATTATCGAGCGACCGGAGACGATCGCCTCGGCGATCCGAATCGGGAATCCTGCGAGCTGGAAACAGGCGCGTGCAGCGATCGATCAGTCGAAAGGGATTGTCGATCTTGTGACCGACGAGGAGATTATCGATGCACAAATCTGGTTGGCGCGACATGAAGGAATTTTTGTCGAACCGGCCGGCGCAGCGGCCATCGCCGGATTGTTCAAATGTTGCAGCGCGAAGGACGCAGTGTATTCATTTAAAAAAATTCCCAAGGGAAGCCGAATCGTTTGCACGGTCACGGGACATGGCTTGAAGGATCCCGATGTACTGACAGCACGCATGGAAACGACAACGCCGGTCGCGGCGGACGAAGAGCGGGTGCTCCGCGCGCTTGGCTTGTGATTTGCAACTTCAGTTGACAGCGGCGTGAGTTGAGCGAAAACGATTCGGTTTTGCATCCACTCCTTTCTACCCTCCGCGTGTTTTTGCCATGCGCTTGATTGTTCAAAAATACGGCGGCACTTCGGTTGGCGATACGGAACGCATTCAAAATGTAGCGCAGCGTCTGATTGAGACGCAGCGGGAAGATTGTCAGGTCGTCGCGATAATTTCCGCCATGGCTGGCGTAACTGATAACTTGATTAAGCTTGCCCATGCAGTATCGCCTCATCCAACGGAACGTGAGCTCGACATCCTGCTGGCGACCGGCGAGCACGCTGCGACCGCTTTAACTGCCATGGCGATCAATGCACGCGGAGGCAAGGCGATTTCGTTGACTGGCGCTGAAGCTGGAATCTTAACGGACCGGACGCATGCAAAGGCGCGGATCGCAAACATCAGCCCGCGGCAAATTCATGAGCTGCTGGCGGACGATTATATTGTCATCGTAGCTGGATTTCAGGGACAAAACGCCGAGGGCGAAACGACGACGCTCGGCCGCGGCGGTTCCGACCTGACGGCGATCGCGCTGGCCGGCGCACTCAACGCCGACGCATGCCAGATTTTTACCGATGTGGATGGAGTTTTCACCTGCGATCCGCGCGTCGTCACGGAGGCAAAGAAACTGGATGAGATCGCTTACGACGAATTGCTGGAGATGGCGGGCGCCGGCTCGAAAATAATGCAATCGCGCGCGGTGGAATTTGCCAAAAAATTCGGCGTGCAATTTGAAGTGCGGTCGAGTTTCAAAGCCGATACCGGGACAATCGCGAAAGAGGAGACGACGAACATGGAAGACATCGTGATTCGCGGAGTCAGCATCGATCGCAACCAGGCGAAAGTGACGGTCGACGACGTTCGCGACGAGCCCGGTGTGGCGGGGCGAATTTTTTCCACCATTGCCGCCGCGAACATAGTTGTCGACATGATCGTGCAAAGCGTCTCCGAACACGGGACGACCGATCTTTCGTTCACGATTCATGAAAGCGATCTGGATTCAGCCAGAAAACTGCTTGAGCCCGTGGTGAAGGACGTTCAGGCTGCGGGGCTCATTACCAAAAAGGGCGTGGCCAAGCTGAGTGTCGTCGGAATCGGGATGCGCTCGCATTCCGGCGTAGCTGCGCGACTCTTCGATTGCCTTGGGAAAGCCGGGATCAACATCCAGCTGATCTCGACTTCGGAGATTAAAATTGCAGTCGTAATCGACGGAGCCGAGGTTGAGCGCGCTGCGCAGCTGACGCACGAAGAATTCGGTCTGGCGACGTTGATACCTGCGGTCGGTTCAATGCAGCCGCTCGGCTGATGGCTTACCGCTTGCGTACCGGATTGACGTAGAATTCCGGGGTGCCTTCGATCCGCATCTTCCAGCCGAATGGACTGCGCGAAACGAATGCCATCGGATGGTCCGTGACTTGCCCTCGATAGCGATCGTCAATGTTTGCCTGCTTCCAGACCGTTCCATCTTCAAGTTTGATGATGGTGCGACCAGTCAAGCCGGTAAAGGTTCCGTCCACGCGACTGAGAGTTTGTTCCAGCTTTGCCTTTTTTTCCGCCTTCGCGGTTGCCTTCTCCGCGGCTTTTGTCTCGGCGACTTCGCGAAAGCCTTGTAACCACGCGTTCAAGTTTTTCAATTCTTCAGTGGAAAGTTTCTCCAATCCTGCTGCCTTGAATTCTTCAGCTGTCATCATGTCTTGAAGAACTTTACTGGACGCCTCACGCTCTGAGGATTGCTCTTTTTTCGCCCGTTCCTCACCACCACCGGTCTTTTCATTGGAGCTGTCCTTGGAAATTTCATCACTGGCCTTTTCATTGGAGGTCTCCTTGGGTATTTCTACCGCCGGGGTTTCCTCACTGCTCGGGGTGGATTCTTTGTTGACCGCCTCCTGCGAAACAACGGACCGGGGGGAAAGGGCTAAGAGCACAGCTATTAAAGCAATCGCGATACGACAAAATTTCATGGTTTCATTGCCCAGTGCTTAGGGCGGCTGCGGGAGGCTATCACCTGCGTGCCACGGGTCAAGAGCTACGCCGCAACGAAGAAGACAGGTTCGCCTCTGCGAATGTGTCCAGACCCGTGCCCAACTGGCGCAACGATTCCCGAACCGTTTCTGTTGGACCGCCGACGCCGATGCGAAAGCGCTCCGGACAGTCAAAGAACCGGCCCGGGACCACTGAAGTTTCGAAATGCGTGCGAAGCAATTCGCAAAATTCCTCTGCGTTCCCGCGACGCAACCGAGGAAGCACAATTGTTCCATATTCCGGCCAGTAACAATCCAGATCGTCGCGTGCGCCAAGAAATTGTCGCAGCAGTTTACGGTTTGTCTCCAACAACGTCTTCATGCGCGCGGAGATTGGGCCGAGTTGTTCGAAAGCGATCACGCTGAGCAATTCTCCCGGATGAACAAAGGTCGCACCGTGAAGATCATTGATGCGCCACATGCGTCGGGCGACGTCAGGCGGGGCAAGCACCCATCCGCAGCGCAGCCCGCTCAAGCCGTATGCTTTAGTCAGGCTATTGGTAACGAGGAAACGTTCTGGATCGATATGGAACGCGCTCCGGGGCTGAGTCTCAAACAGCATTTCGCGATACACTTCATCCACCAGCACGTAAGTCCCGGTTTTGCGCGCCAGAGCGGCAACTTCCCGCAAAGTGCTCTCGGAACAAAATGCTCCGCTCGGATTGTGGAGATTCGTAATCACGATCACGCGAGTTCGCGGCCTGATTCGTCGCTCCAAGTCGGTGAAATCAATCGCGAAATCGTTCCGTCGTTGAAAATGCTCTATCCTTAAACCGAGATATCGTGCCGTACTCAAGAGCGGCTCATAGTTGGGACGCTCGATCAGGATCTCATCACCGGGCTCGGTGGTTGCAGCCAGCGCGAGATAGTTGCCCATCGAAGTTCCGATGGCGCTAACGATCGACTCTTGCGGCACGTTATAACGGGCCGCGATTTTCCCCAATAAAGGCTCGTAACCATAGCC
>QHRC01000099.1:0-200 GCA_003219995.1 Verrucomicrobiota bacterium | reverse complement strand
GAGCGGTGGAGTAAAGTTTGGCCCACTCCATGTACGGTGAATCGGCAGTGCTGCGACGACGATTCACGCGCGGGAAGTCCTCCTCCAAATGTAATATACTGGTACACCGGAGACCAAGATGGCCATCCCGATCAGTGTGTTGCTCGGATAGCGATAAATGGTGTTGGCCACCACGCTCCAGCAAACCAAACAGAAGAGCG
>QHRC01000098.1 GCA_003219995.1 Verrucomicrobiota bacterium | reverse complement strand
TCTTGGCGTGATGGTGCCGGCCGCGAAAATTTTGGAAACGGCGCGCAACAAGAAAGCGGATGCGATCGGTTTGAGCGGACTGATCACGCCGTCGCTCGATGAGATGGTGCATGTAGCGCAAGAAATGGAGCGCGAAGGATTCGCCCTGCCGTTGTTAATCGGCGGCGCTACGACAAGTCGTGCCCATACGGCCGTGAAGATTGCCCCGCATTATCGAGCGAGCACAGTGCATGTCGTCGATGCGTCTCGCGCGGTCGGTGTGGTGAATTCGCTCCTGAACGAAAAACAAAAGGCAACATTCGATGCCAAAACGCGCGCCGAGTACGCAGCACTGCGCGACCAACACGCGGCGAAGACGCGAGGAAAGAAACTCCTAACGCTCGAAGAAGCCCGAGCGAACCGCACGGCGGTTGATTGGAACACGTACGAACCGCCAAAACCGAAGTTCCTGGGCCTGCGCGTGCACTCAAGTAATCTCGGACGCGCTCCCCAGAATTTATCGTTGTGCACGCTGATCGAGTACATCGATTGGTCGCCGTTCTTCCACGTTTGGGAATTACGCGGCCGTTACCCGGCGATCTTTGATGACCCGACTATCGGGAAGCAGGCGCGCGAACTTTTTGATGACGCCCAAAAACTGCTCGAGCGGATCGTCGCGAAAAATTTGCTGACGGCGCGGGGTGTTTTTGCGTTCTGGCCGGCAAACTCCGTGGGCGACGATGTCGATCTTTATGTCGATGAAAAACGCAGCCAGAAACTCGCGACCTTCCATTTCCTGCGTCAGCAAATGCAAAAGCCGGCCGGACAATTCAATCATTGCCTGGGGGATTACATTGCGCGGGAAACCGACGGTCATAGACTGCCGCTACAAGATTATCTGGGCGGCTTTGCGGTCACGATCCACGGCGCTGATGAATTGGCGAAAAAGTTTTCCGCCGAGTTTGATGATTATAACGCGATTCTGACGAAGGCATTGGCGGACCGATTGGCGGAAGCGTTTGCCGAGCATATGCACAAAGAAGCGCGGATCGCGTGGGAGTTTGGGCGCAGTGAAAATTTATCGCATGCCGATCTTCTTCGCGAAAAATATCAGGGCATTCGTCCCGCTGCGGGTTATCCGGCCTGTCCTGACCACGCCGAAAAGCGGACTCTATTCGATTTGCTCGAGGCCGAAAACAAGATCGACATCAAATTGACCGAATCATTTGCCATGCATCCGGGTGCGAGTGTGAGCGGGCTTTATTTCTCGCATCCCGATGCGAAATATTTCGGTGTCGGACAAATCGCGCGAGATCAGGTGATTGATTATGCGGCGCGAACCGGTGAGACGATTACAGTGGTGGAAAAACGGCTTGCGCCCAATCTGGGCTACGAACCCTAAAGCGACGTCGCCGCCTTAGTCATCGTCGGCGCGAATTTTACCGCTTCATTTGAAGGAGGGGCCAGATCTTTTCCCTCGGATTCACTTGCGACCGGCCAAACCACGTCCCACGCGAGCCCACATTTCTCCAGCAACCAGATGACGTAGCGAGTGACGTCAAACTCCCACCAACGCAAGCCGTGTGCGGCGCAACGTGGCTGAGCATGATGGTTGTTGTGATAGCCCTCGCCGAACCCGACGACGCCGATCAGATAATTGTTTCGGCTATGGTCGGAGGTATCAAAGGTGCGATATCCAAATCGCGGCATGTGGCAGATGGAATTGACCGCCCAAGTAACGTTATAAATCAAGAGCATCGGCACGTAGATGCACCACAACATTCCTGCGAAACCAAAAGTAAAGAAAAGAGCCGTGGCCACCGCCAGATGAGGCAGCACGTAAAGGGCTGAATTTTCCCACAACCGGCAATACCAGATTTTACGGACGTCGGCGGCGTAGCGTTTTGAGCGTTCGCGAAATCCGGGCGGCTTGCGGACCAGCCACATCATGTGGGCGTAAGGAAATCCGTGCACCGGACTGTGGATGTCTTCGTCGGTATCGGATTTCAAATGGTGATAACGATGGTCGCCAACCCACATGACCGGATCACCAGCGAGGGTCACAGCCGAGCCAGTTGCAAAAAAGAATTTGAGCCACTCCGGCATTTCGAAGCCGCGATGTGTCAGATAGCGATGCAGATAAAGTGTGGTACTGATTCCGCCCCAGAAAAAGACCACCAGCATGACAGGCAGATAGGAAAAGTGGAAACGATGAAGAAGGCCAAGCACGCCCAAAACTTGCAATCCGATCAGTACGATAAAAATCAACAGCTGGAGTTTTTCGTGCTTAAACATGCGGCGGCGGAATGAGGAGGAAACGAAGCAGCCAACCGGGCCGCAGTAAATCCGAAGAGGGGACACTCCGCTGAAAGTCAGAAGGGCGCAACCTGTATTTATTTTCAAAATTGTTCGCACTTGTTTGCCAAGGGGGAGCAATCGCGAAAATTTGGATGCGCGCAAGGACAGCGCGTGTTAAGACTCCGCACGGATGCGGGGTGTAGCTTAGCTTGGTAGAGCGCGTGGTTTGGGACCACGAGGTCGCAGGTTCAAATCCTGTCACCCCGACCAAGTCAGGGAACAAAGAGATGACATTGATCAGGCTATTTATCTTGGCGGCGATCGGCGGCCTAACATTGCCGTTAGCCGCGCAAGAGGCGGCGGAGCCCGAAGTCGATCTTAGCCCAAAAAGGTCCGAGCCGAGTCCCACCCCGCCAAGCCCGTCCGCCATTCCGGAGTTATCGCAACTCGACGAAATCTTCAAGCAAACCTCGCTTGGTAAAACGGCTGATGCGTACCGTTTGCGTGCTGAAGGGAGAAAACTTGAGAACCAGGTAGTGAACGATCCGGACGTCGTGGCGATGAAGAAGGCAGCCGAATTGTCGCGCACGGATCTGGAGAAGCGACAAAGGCTGCGCGATTACTACAACATTTACTACGAGCGAATGAAGGCTCGTGCCGAAAGCCCGGAGATGAAAACGGCTCTTGATGCTTCCAAGGCGGCGCATCTTGCGTTGCTCGATCAATCCCGGGTGCGGCCCTCGCCGTCGCCGGTCGCCTCTCCCGTCGCAAGCCGCGCCGAAGAAGACGAGCACTGAGACGCGCATTGAACTGATTGTCACACCTGGGAAGACCGGCTTGCTGATAGCGAACCCTGCCTTTAAGATCATTAGCGCGACAACGGCGCGTTCGTCTAGTGGTTAGGACACAGCCCTCTCAAGGCTGGTGCACGGGTTCGACTCCCGTACGCGCTGCATCGTTTGAGAGCTTGGTATTTAGAGAGCTTCCGATTTTCGGACAACGCCAGATTATTTTGCACCGTGGACGCGCGGTCGATAGATTCAACCCCTATGCCGTACAAAGACATCGCGCCGCCAGCCGGAGAGAAAATTTCAAGAACCGACAAATTAAACGTACCGGATCGGCCAATTATTCCGTTCATCCGTGGCGATGGGACCGGGCCGGATATTTGGGCGGCGAGTGTCCGTGTCTTTGATTCGGCGGTTGAAAAAGCGTACTCGGGCAAAAGGAAAATCTCATGGTTCGAAGTTTTCGCCGGTCAGGCGGCCAAGGACAGGTTCGACAACTGGTTGCCGGACGACACGGTCGAAGCCTTCCGCGAATTTTTAGTCGGCATTAAAGGTCCGCTGACGACCCCGGTTGGCGGCGGAATTCGCTCCCTCAATGTCGCGCTCCGTCAGCTTCTCGATCTTTTCGTCTGTTTGCGGCCGATCCAGTATTTCAAAGGCGTCCCCTCGCCCGTGAAGCATCCGGAAAAGGTGAACATGGTGATTTTTCGCGAGAACACGGAGGACATTTACGCCGGGATCGAATATGCGGCCGGCACTCCTGAGTCGCAGAAAATTCTAGATTTCTTTGCTAAAGAATTTCCCAAAGAGTTCGACAAGATCCGGTTTGGGACACGCGAGAAGGCGGCGGAGTTTTGGAAAAAAGTGGGCGCCCCGGAAAAAGCCGATGTCATGGTTGGTCTCGGGATCAAACCGGTCAGCCGGCACGGAAGCGTGCGACTGATCCATAGCGCGATCAGTTACGCGATCTTAAACCAGCGCAAGAGCGTCACCCTTGTGCACAAGGGCAACATCATGAAGTTTACCGAAGGCGCGTTTATTTCGGCGCGGAAGAAATCGACGGCGGCCCGTGGTGCAAGATTCCAATGGGCAAGCCGGGCGCCGGCATCATAATCAAGGATGCGATCGCAGATATTACACTGCAACAAGTGCTGACGCGCCCGGACGATTTCGACGTCATTGCGACTCTAAACCTGAACGGCGATTACTTGAGCGACGCGCTCGCCGCGCAAGTAGGCGGAATCGGTATCGCACCGGGCGGCAACATCAATTACATCACGGGCCACGCCGTGTTCGAAGCAACCCATGGCACCGCGCCAAAGTATGCAAATCAGGACAAAGTGAATCCGGGTTCCGTCATCTTGTCGGGAGAAATGATGTTCCGCTACATGAACTGGACGGAAGTCGCCGATCTTATCTTAAAAGGACTCAATGGCGCGATTGCGAGCAAGCGTGTCACTTACGATTTCGCGCGTCTCATGGATGGCGCGACGGAGATCAAATGCTCGCAGTTCGGCGACAACGTCATCGAGCACATGTAAAGAATAATCACGGAATTCGAGTGAATGAAGCGGATGCCGCCTCGCATTTCGGATTTTTGACTTCGTCATCCCTTAGTCACTCATCATTCTTCGTATTTCGTCATTTGATTAAAGCCTTGTTGTAACCTAAGCGAGACTGCCGCCTCACCAGCCGCCGCATCACGGCGAGTCCGCTAAACGCAGAACTCAGCAACATCAACGTGGTTCCTCCATCCGGGACATTGTTGACGCGATCGGGAGTAAAGAGCGTCCACCCAGAAAGGTCATACTTGCCGCCTTTTGCAGGAATCGTGATGGTTCCGGTCAAACCGCTAATGTCCCAAACTTCAGCACCGTACTTCGGGCCATCATACTTCGCGAACAGATATTCAAAACCACCGGTGCCAAGATTTACACTTGTACCTGTACCGTCGAGAGCGAATACGGCTCCGGGCAAGGGACCGAAGAGATTATTTGAGCGCGTAACGAGGTTGTCGTGAGGACCAATAATTACGTGATTCGATCCACCAGGGGCCAGGCCAATCATATCGTTGACATAGAATGTTCTGTCATCGTCGCCCGATGGTATGCCGTACTTGACGAAGCCTAATTCGTAGACGTCAGCCAGGGAAAGGCTCACAGCGTTCGCAATAACAGGCAGTCCGACGCACGCTGCGACCGCAATCGCACTCACAAAGGTATTTTTTAGTCTCATATATGTATCAGTCTTTTCTATATAATCCAGGTATAAGAGAAATTATCATATTTAATAGTGTTTAGTATAGATAATAATATTAATCGGAAGAGCTCGGTTAATTCCATAGTTATTTCAATCGTAAGTCGCTGCGCATGAATATATAATGAAACGGTTTCGACACCGGGTGGTTGACAAATCC
>QHRC01000051.1:17486-23527 GCA_003219995.1 Verrucomicrobiota bacterium | reverse complement strand
AAACCGGTTCGTTTCACGAGGGAATGAACATCGCAGCGGTCGAGCAAGTTCCTCTCGTTATTGTCGCGACCAACAATCACTACGCTTACTCAACGTCGAATGAACGCGAGTTTGCCTGCGCGGAATTAGTTGATCGTGCCAAGGGCTACGGTTTCGAAGGCTATAATCTCGATGGAACCGACCTCAGCGCGTGCCTTGATGTTATCGGGAGCGCGGTAAAGCGGGCCCGCGCCGGCCGTCCGCCGCAAATGGTGGTCGCATCAACTTTACGGCTCTCTGGGCACGGCGAACACGACGATGCCAGTTACGTGACCGATGAAATCAAACGCGAGCCATTTGCCCAGGATTGTTTGAAGCGCGCCGAAAAGTTGATTGTCGATCTGAACCTGGTCGATGCAGAAACGCTGCAAGGGTGGCGGGACGACGCGGCCACGCAGGTCGATCAAGCGATCACAATCGCGCAAAAAGAGGCGGCGCCCGATGCGAATGAGGATTGGTGCGCGATCTCAACTCGCGCACTGGTTGAGCAAGCCCAATGAGCATCACTTATCTCGAAGCGATCCGTGAAGCGCAGGCGAAATTGTTGCGTGATGACGAGCGCGTTTTCATTTACGGGCAGGACGTCGGCGGAGCTTTCGGCGGCGCGTTTAAAGCAACCAAAGGTCTGGCCAAAGAATTTCCCGGGCGGGTGTTGAACAAGGCGATCAGTGAAGACGCGATCGTCGGCACGGCGATCGGGGCGGCGCTGCACGGAATGCGGCCGATTGTCGAGATGCAATTCGCCGATTTTTCCAGCATCGCGCTCAATCAAATCCTGAATAACGCCGGCACGCATTACTGGCGCACGAACGTTCCAGTGCCAATCACCGTCCGACTGCCCTCCGGCGGAACGAAAGGGAGCGGCCCGTTTCACAGCCAGAGCATGGAATCGATTTACGCGCATTACCCGGGTCTCATCGTGATGACCCCGGCGACGGTGGAAGATGCCTACACGATGTTGATTGAAGCGGTGGCGATCGACGACCCGGTCGTTTATTGCGAGCACAAATATCTTTATTACCACCTCAAGGCCGACAAACTGCCAGCCGAAGGATTGCCCACCGGCAAAGCACGGATTGTCCGTGAAGGTCGCGATCTCACAATTGTGAGTTACAGCGCGATGCTGCATGAAGCGCTGGCGGCCGCTGAGCAACTCGCGAGCGAAGGTTTCGAGATCGAAGTTGTCGATCTTCGCTCGGTCAAACCACTCGACACCGAAACTGTCCTCGCCTCGGTTGCGCGCACCGGCCGTTTGCTCTGCGTGGGGGAATCCTTTCCGTTTGGCGGCGTAACGGCGGAAGTAATTTCACGCGTCACGAGCGAAGGGTTCCATTTGCTCGACGCGCCGCCGCAACGCATCAACGCGAAGGACACGCCGATTCCGTATCATCCAAATCTTTGGACCGCGCATCGCCCAAGCGCGAAATCAATCGTCGCCAAGGCAAGAAAACTTCTTCGAGAATAATTTTATGCCGCAAGTTCCGATCATCATGCCGCAGCTGGGCGAATCCATCGCCGAAGCGACCGTCGTCGATGTAAAAGTGAAGGCAGGCGACCAGGTTACCGCCGATCAGGAAATCATCGACGTCGAGACGGACAAAGCCGTGATGGGCGTGACGACGCCGTGCAAAGGCAAGATCGACAAGATCACTGCGCAAGTCAAAGAAACTTATCCCGTCGGCACGGTGCTCGGTTACGTCGAAGCCAGCGAAGAAGACGCCGCTAAGTTTAAAAAAACAGCTCCCGAACCACCGCAGCAAGAGCTGGCGGAAGAAATTCCAGGCCGTGAGGAAGAAAGCGCCAAACCCATGACTGCGCGTGACGGTGCGCAAATGAAATCGCGCGACGGCGGCTTGCCGGTCCCGGTCGTGACGCGCGGTGCAAGCTTTCTCTCGCCACGAGTTCGCGCGCGCATGGCCGAATTGCAATTAAGCAATGCCGATCTCGCGGGAGTTTTCGGAACTGGCGCAGGCAATCGAGTCACAATCAAGGATCTCGAAAATTTTCTGGACAAGATCGACACGCAGACCGCGGAGGAAGCTTCCGCGATTCGCGCCGGAGTGGCGGACGCGATGCGACGCAGTTGGACGCGGCCGCTTTCGACGATCGGCTCGTCCGTCAATCTCGATCCGGTCTTGCAAGATCGACAATCGCGCGAGCCCAAGCCCGGTCCCGGACTTTACGCGACACGTGCGCTCGCGCTCGCGCTCGCGGAGAATCCCGGCGCGGCCGCAAAATTAATCGGGAACCGGATCGTGCAATCCAGTTCCATCGACATCGGCGTCGCGGTCGAAGCGCAGGATGGAATCATCGTGCCGGTGATTCGCGCGGCGGACAAAACTTCACTGGCCGATCTTACGGCAAAATATCAGGAGCTAGTCGATCTTGCGCGGAAGCGCCGCATTTCTCCGGACATGCAAGCCGGCGGCCTCGCGACCGTTTCAAATTTTGGGACGTTTGGAGTGGAATGGGGCACGCCGATTCCACTGCCCGATCAAACTCTGCTGCTCGGGCTCGGCGTTGGAAAGAAAGTCCCGGCGTGGGACGAAGCGAAAAAGGAATTTGTTCCCAAAACGGAAGCTCAGATTACGCTGAGTTTCGATCACCGCAGCATTGATGGCGGCGGGGCGGCGCGTTTGCTTAAGCGAATCATCGAATTGCTGGAGGATCTGGCAAGGTTGTAGCTGCCGCTGTCCTCAGCGGCAGTTTTTCGATTTCTGCCGCCAGAGACGGCGGCAGCTACAACGCTTGCAGTTCAGTGGGCACGACCTAACTTAAAGAAACTGTCAGATTAATAGCGAGAGATTCTTCGACTTCGCTCAGAATGACAAAAAAGATTATGCACGAGAACACGGAATTTACTTTGAGCCGCGATTGCGAGGTGATCCTGATTCCGAGCGGGCAGAAGTTTACAATCCCGACCCGCTGGGCGGAAGTTATACAATCGCAACTTCGTACGGTCTTTCGCGCATCGCTGAAAAAGATTTGGATGCGCTTGGTCTGGACAAGCCGAAACCGGAAATGAAGGAGAAGGCGGCCGTAAAGACGAACGGAGCAGTTTCCGAAGAAGACGTTTGGAATCAACTTCGGCAATGCTTCGACCCGGAAATTCCCGTTAACATTGTCGATCTTGGTTTAGTTTACGATTGCCGTTTAATCGAAAAGAATGACGGTGGAACGAAAGTTGAAGTGAAAATGACGTTGACTGCTCCGGGCTGCGGGATGGGTCCGGCAATCGCGCACGATGCGCAAAGTAAAATTCTTTCGATCGACGGCGTGGACGAAGCCGACGTCCAACTCGTTTGGGACCCGCCGTGGAACCAGAACATGATCAGTGAAGCGGGCCGAATGAAGCTTGGAATGATCTGACCTGAGATTTCCCGCACCGCGCGATGCGCGCAAGTTCGTCTCAAGACAGCATTAAAGAGCGAACGCGTCACGTTCTCAGCGAAATTTTCGCCGGCTCTTCGCCAGACAAAGTTGGCGTCCGCCTTTGGGACGGCACGGCATGGCCAGAGGGGCGGGCCCGGGCAGCGATGTTTTCGCTGAAACATTCCGGAGCTCTCGCGCGAATGTTTTTGCCCGGGACAGAAGTTGGTCTGGCCGAGGCGTATCTGCACGGCGACTTCGATATCGAGGGTGATATGGAAGCCGCCTTTGAAATCGGTGATTTTCTTCTCCCTCACCTGGGTAATTGGAAAAAAAAACTGAAGCTGGCCGGACTATTGGTGGCACTGCCCGGGGAGCGCGGAAGATCGATAATTCGGCGGGCCGCGAACCAAGTGCTTCCTCAAATCCGCGGGAAGCGGCATTCGCCGGAGCGCGATCGGCGTGCGGTGACATTTCATTACGATGTTTCAAATGATTTTTATCGCCTCTGGCTTGATCGGCGCATGGTGTATTCCTGCGCATACTTTGAGTCTCCAGAGGATGACCTCGATTGGGCCCAGAAACGCAAACTCGATTATCTCTGCCGCAAACTGCGCTTGCGTCCGGGGCAGCGCCTTCTTGACGTCGGCTGCGGCTGGGGCGCTCTCGTTATTCATGCTGCGAAACATTTCGGCGTGCAGGCAGAAGGAATTACATTGAGCGAACCGCAAGCAAGCTGGGCGCGTGCCCGAATCGCGGAAGAAGGATTGACCGACAAAGCGACAATTCAATTGCGCGATTATCGCGAAATCTCTGCGCACAGGAGCGAAATTTACGATGCGATCGTCAGCGTTGGAATGGCCGAACACGTCGGCCGTGAGCGGCTTCCCGATTATTTCCGGTTGGTGCATCGTGCGCTTAAGCCCGACGGAGTTCTCCTTAATCAAGCCATCGGCGAGAGCGTTGTTGCGCGACCCGATAACAGGAACGGCTCATTCATCGAGCAGTACGTTTTTCCTGACGGGGACGTTCCGCCACTGCCCATCATGCTTGGCGCGGCGGAATCGTCCGGTTTCGAGATTCGCGACGTCGAAAATCTCCGCGAGCATTACGCGCTTACGCTGCATCAATGGCTCGCCCGGCTGGAAGCTCACCATGCCGAAGCGCTTTCGTTTGTCGACGAGACGACCTACCGAGTCTGGCGCCTTTACCTTGCCGGATCCAGGCATGGATTTCGCCGCGGTCACATTGCCGTTTATCAAACTTTGCTCGCGAAGCTGAGCCCGGCCGGGCAAACCAGCCAGCCGCTTACCCGCAACGATTGGTATCGATAAAATTTACTCCGTTGAACTCACGACGATTTAATTTTTGCGGCGTTGACTCCGAAAGTTTTCGCGAGTTGACAGTTTTCTGGCCTCTCCTATACTCGCCTCCGCGTTTCCTCTTGCTAAAAATTTTCCGCGCGAAAAATTTTAAATCATGCCTTCGACTGAGATCATTTTAACCGAGAATGTGCCCGGGCTGGGCGGCGAAGCGGATGTGGTGAAGGTGCGGCGCGGTTACGCGCGAAATTATCTCCTCCCCTCCGGCAAAGCTTACGAAGTGACGCCGGCAAGTTTGCGCCAGCTGGATAATTTGAAAAAGAAGCGGGCCGAACGTGAGGCGCGCGAGCTGAATGAAGCGGAAGAGCTAACGCGACGCATCGGCAAGCTGCGGGTGACCTTCACCCTGGCCACCGGCGAGACGGGCAAGGCGTTCGGATCAGTCACCACGCAAGATATCGTCACTCGACTGAAGAACGAACTTGGCCAGGAGATTGATCGCCACAAGGTCGTGCTGGAGCGGCCGATCAAGGACACGGGCGAACACGAAGTCACAATCAAATTGCATCATGACGTGTCGGCGCAATTTAAATTTGAGGTGAAATCGGCGGAAGCGCCGAAGACGGAAGAAAGCCCTGCGGAACATCCCGAGAAAAAACACCGCTCGTTTTTCAGGAGAAAAAAAGAAACCAAATAAATGTCGACTCAACCGTCCTCCGGGATTGGTGGAGAGCCTCGTAAAGCAGCTGGGAATGGCGCTGGCCGAGGTTCGGCGGCGCGAAGCGAAGAAAAAGTTGTTCGCCTCTCTTCGCACGATATTCACCGCGCGCCTCCACACAGCGTGGAAGCGGAGCAAGGTGTCTGCCGAGTGCGTCGAGAAAATTAATGAGGAATACTTTTACGTTCCGGCGCACCAGACCATCTACAACGTGCTGGTCGATCTTTGGAACGCCGGCCAGGCCATCGATCTGATTACGTTTACGCAAGTGCTGCGCGATCGAAATTTGCTCGAGAGTGTCGGCGGCGCCGCGTTTGTCACTAGCTTGTTTACCTTTGTGCCGACTGCCGCGAACGTCGGCTACTACCTCGAGATCGTCCGCGACAAATACATTCTGCGCCAGATCATTACCGCTTCCACCGAGAGCGTGCGCCGCGCCTACGAGGAACAGGACGAAGTGAGCAACCTTCTCGATGAAGTGGAGCAGAGAATCTTTGCGGTCGGTGAAGACCGCTTCAAAGGGCAGATGCTCTCGATGAAGGACCAGGTGATGGAAGCGATCGAGTCGATCGAGAAACTTTACGAGCGCAAAG
>QHRC01000051.1:12979-17454 GCA_003219995.1 Verrucomicrobiota bacterium | reverse complement strand
GAATTTCCACCGGCTTCGTTGAGTTCGACCGCATGACCAGCGGACTGCACCCCGCTGAGATGATCGTGATCGCAGCGCGCCCCAGCATGGGCAAGACCGCGCTGGCCATGAACATTGCCGAACACGTCGCGATCCAGGAAAAACTTCCAGTGGGCGTTTTTAGCCTAGAAATGAGCAGTCAGCAGCTCGTCCAACGACTGCTTTGCTCAAGGGCTCGGGTGAATCTGCAAAAAGTGCGCGATGGATTTCTGGGCGAGCGCGATTTTCCGAGCCTCACCGCCGCAGCGTCGAAGTTAGCGGAGGCAAAAATTTTCATCGATGACAGCGCCAGCCTGACCATTCTCGAATTGCGGGCCAAAGCACGCCGACTGAAGGCGCAGCAGGACGTGCAACTGATCATCGTTGATTACTTGCAGTTGCTTAGATCGACATCTCGACGCGCGCAGGACAACCGGCAGTTGGAAATTTCGGAAATTTCCGCCGGTCTCAAAGGACTCGCGAAGGAATTGAAGATTCCCGTGGTCGTGGTCGCGCAATTGAATCGTCAACCGGAGGCACGTTCCGGGGGCAAACCGCGGTTGAGCGATCTGCGTGAGTCCGGTTCGATCGAGCAGGACGCCGATCTGGTCGGCTTACTCGTTCGGCCGGAAATTTACGAGGAAGACGAAGAGGCGCGGGCGGAGAAAGCGGGCGAGGCCGAATTGATCATTGCAAAACAGCGCAACGGTCCGGTCGGTGAAATTTCGCTCACCTTCCTGAAAGAATTCACCCGCTTTGAAGACCGCGCGCGCAACGTGACCGAGCCGGAAGAAGCGTTTTAGAGTCTTGCCGCTCGCATTGTTCGAGCAATCGGCCCAAAAGTGTAAATACGCGTACTCGACATTAGTGTCGATTACGCGTATTATCAGTGATGGTTATCTGCCGACGAAGATTGAGTTTTCCAGAAGAAAGTTTGATCCCGGTGTGATTTTCGGCCCAATCGACCGATCCCGATTTTTTCTTCGGCTACGAGTTGAATCCGTCAGAGGACGCAAAAATCGCTGTTCCGGAAAAAGCGCTGCTCGACGTGCTTTACCTCAGCCCTAGTCGCACCCGATTGTTCGTAAAACTGCCGGAAATCGAATATCCCCGCAAATTTCGCTGGCGAATCGCATTCGAGATGGCGGCAAAAATCAAAAGCCGCGCGCGACGAGCTTTTGTTAAGAAAGGATTATCATTAATGCGCAGTTCCTCGACTCACGAAAAGCGGCATTAGCTTCGCCCGAGCATCATGTGCCTGACCGTTTCACGAATCAGTTTAATGATTTCGCCGCTTCGATAACGTGCTTGGCGTCGATGCCGCGTTCCTTCATCACTTCGGTGCCCGGCGCGCTCAAGCCGAATTCATGCAGGCCGATCATTTTTCCGTCAAGACCGACGTATTGGTACCAAATCTGGGGAACGCCGGCCTCGACCGCGACGCGCCGCCGGCACGATTTCGGCAGAACTTCTTCGCGATATTTCTCTGATTCACGCGCGAAACGCTCAACGCACGGCATCGAGACCACGCGCACGCCGTCGCCCAGCTCTTTCGCGGCGGCGAGCGCATGTTGCAACTCGCTCCCGCACGACATGATGATGAGATCGAGTTTGGCTTTTTCTTTTTTTGCGATGTAGCCGCCGCGCGCCACGCCCTCGCGCCGCAGTTTTACATCGATATCGGTCAATATTGGAACCACCTGCCGCGTAAGCGCAATTAGGGTTGGCCCGTCTGTCCGCTGAACAGCGGCGACAAACGCACCCGCCGTTTCCTCGGGATCGGCGGGACGAATTACGTCGATGTTTGGCATCAAACGAACTGAGCTCACCGTCTCCACCGGTTGATGCGTCGGACCGTCCTCACCGACGCCAATCGAATCGTGCGTGAAGATGTAGATGTTGGGCAGACGAGAAAGCGCACCAAGGCGAATAGAAGCGCGGCAATAATCGGTAAAGACGAGAAACGTCGCGCCAGAGGCGCGGAAAATTCCGTGATAAGAAATGCCGTTCATGATCGCGCACATGCCGTGCTCGCGAATACCAAAATGGATATTGCGGCCTTTCGGAGTCTCACGCGTGAAATCCCCGCCGTCCTTGATGTAATTCAATGTCGATCCATGCAAATCAGCGCTGCCACTCATGAGCAACGGCATCGCCTGGGCGATTGGTTGCAAGGCTTCACTTCCAGCTTTGCGGGTCGCTAGTTTCGAATCTTTCGGAAACTCCGGAATTTTTGACAAAAGATCGGCAGGAACTTTTCGGTCAATCCCATCCTGAAGCAGTTTCGCCTGCTCGGGATTCTTCTCGCACCATTCATTGTAACTTTTCTCCCAGCGATCGTAATCGGCGAGCAATTTCTTTTTGTGTTCGGAGAAGTAATCACGCACGTCTCGCGAGACGAAGTACTGCTCGTCGGGCAAACCAAGCCCTTTGCGCCCCGCGTCAACAAACTTTGCGCCGGCCTCACCATGCGCTTTGTAGGTGCCGGCGACTTCCGGAACGCCTTTACCGATCAAGGTATGGGCAACGATGAATTGCGGCCGGCCATTGTTGCGCTCCTTTGCAACCTCGAGCGCGTCGAGAAATTGCGGCATGTCTTGGCCGTTGATTTCTTGAACATCGAATCCGTAAGCCTTAAAGCGCGCGGCCGTGTCTTCGCTTTGAGTCGCCGTCGCCGGCGCGTCGAGCGTGACCGCGTTCGAGTCGTAGATCAGGATCAAATTATCGAGACCGAAATGCCCGGCGAAGGCACTCGCTTCGGACGCGACGCCTTCCTGCATGCAACCATCGCCGGCCAAACAAATCACATGTTGATCGAAAATCCTGTGCTCGGTGGTGTTGAAACGCGCGCCCGCCATTTTCGCTGCGACGGCGATGCCCACGGCATTACCAACGCCCTGGCCAAGCGGGCCGGTGGTGCATTCCACGCCCGGCGTTTCTAAAAATTCCGGATGACCCGGCGTTTTGGAGTGTAGTTGCCGGAAACGTTTGATTTCCGACATGGGCAGATCGTATCCGCTCAAATGGAGCCAGGCGTAAAGAAACATGCTGCCGTGGCCGGCGGAGAGGACGAAATAATCGCGACCGATCCAGCGCGGTTTGTCGGGATTATGTTTCAGGGCGTAACCGTAAAGAACCGCGCCCATTTCGGCGCAGCCGAGCGGAAGGCCGAGATGACCCGATTGCGACGCCTGCACAGCATCCATGCACAAGCCACGCGCTTCATTGGCCGCACGCGAAAGAATTTCTACGTTCAAACTCATGAGGCGTTTATAGCTGGTGCGTGGCCCTGATGTAAACGATTTCAGACTCGTGCTTTTCTGGCAGCATCGACAATCTTATTTTTGTCATTCCGAGCGACGTCGAGGAATCTCTTATTGCTAATTTCCAAAAAAATTTAGAGATGTCTCCACTTCGCTCGACATGACAATCGCCCATCACTAATGAATCAGCCGGTGCTTCTTCATATCGTCGAGCGACTGGAAAACTTTCTCGGGAAGCTGCCGGAGACAATCCAAAAGCCGATCTTGAGCGAGTTGACTCCTTTGAAGGAGCTGTTCCTGCAACAACGACCACCGCGCCTGGTATTAACGGGCTCAGGCAAAAAATCTGCGCCGGAACTCGTCAGGACTTTATTTGGATTCAGCGAAGATGAGCAAATGCCCAGTCCACCGATGTCGATCTTTCGCTGGCAAGAGGTTGAGATCGGCGGACGTGGCACGATTTCCATTCTCGATGCGCGGGGCGCTCTGGATTCAGCCGCCAGGCAAATTCAAGACGAACTGAAGAGACAGCCGGCGGACATGATCTTTTTTCTCGATGAGGCCGCTGCTAAAGCACGCGCGCGCAGAGGGGAAATTGAAAATCTTATCGCCTGTCTCGATTGGAACGGCGCGGCCCGGGCGAAAACAAAGGTCATTGGGATCGCGTTTTCACCCAGCAAGGCGAGGGCTTCTCACAATCGCGAAAGAGAAGAGGCAAGCCATTCACGAGAACTCGCTTCTTCTCTCGAGACGGCATTGAAAACTGAGAACGAGTCAATCCAAATCGTTTCCTTTGGCTCCGAAAAGAATTTACCCGATGAAGCGCGGGAGTTGATGGCGATCTTGGGACGGGAGCTGCCGAACGCAGCGCGCATTGAAATGATCCGGATCTCGCGCGATCGCGAAACGCAAAGAGAAGTTGCACAAATCCTCGTGAAATCGACCACCGCTATCTGTGCGGCGATTGGCGCGCAGCCGATTCCATTGGCCGATCTGCCTATTCTCACCACCCTCCAAGTGGTGATGGTTTCCGGAATCATGTACTTAAGCGGGCGCGAACGAAGTTTGCGGGCGGCTACGGAATTTATCGGCGCCATTGGCGCTAACGTCGGCGCCGGAATGCTGCTCCGCGAAGGCGCCCGCGCAGTTCTAAAATTTTTCCCAGGCTGGGGGAACCTGGTTTGCGGAATGGTG
>QHRC01000051.1:0-12807 GCA_003219995.1 Verrucomicrobiota bacterium | reverse complement strand
GCCATCGAATAACTTGTGAATAAGATCGGCTCTGCGGCGTATTTTGTTCACAGCATTTTTGTGAACAAATTCGCGTTTTCCGCGAAATCCAAGGGGCGATTGTCGATCTTATATGAAGCTCTCACAGATCAGCGCAACGCTTCGAGAGATCGGTGTCTCGCCGGTCAAGACGCTCGGCCAGAATTTTCTGCACGATCAAAATCTTGCCGAGTGGATTGTTGAGCAAGCGGAATTAACTCCGCGCGATTATGTCGTGGAGATCGGTCCCGGATTGGGCGCACTAACAGAGTTGGCGCTGGAGAAAGGTTCGCGTGTTCTCGCAATCGAGAAAGACACGCGACTCGCAAACTTTTTGCGCGAACGCTTTCGCCATCCTCGCCTCGAAGTACGCAATATCGACGCGCTGGATTTTGATGTGCCCAGGCTCTTTTCGAATAAGCGAGTGAAGCTAATGGGCAATCTGCCGTACAACATTTCCAGCCCGCTGCTGCTCAAGTTTCTGAATTATCCAAGTCCTATATCGCTATCGTTGTTTACTTTACAAAAGGAAGTGGCGTTACGCCTTTCTGCCTTGCCATCTTCACGCGACTACGGAGCACTCACTTTGCGAGTGCAATTGCACCATCGCGTGGAATATCTGCGCACGATTCCGGCATCAGTTTTTGTTCCACGACCCGATGTCGATTCTGCCTTGGTGCGAATGTCTCCGCGCGATCCTCTCGAACTGCCCGAGCGCGACGACGCGCTATTCATGAAGCTGGTGCGACGCGGCTTTTCGCAACGAAGAAAGCAATTACAGAAACTGCTGCGTGCGCACGTCCCGGATTGGGAACAGGCCGCCGTTAAGCTGGGCTTCGATCCGAAAGCTCGCGCGGAAGAGTTGTCACTGAACCAGTGGATCGGCCTTGCGAACGAGATCTCGCCTTTAACTGTTCCAGCGCGCCGCGCCGGCCAGGAGGAACGCTTTCCGGTCGTCGATGAAATGGACCGCATTCTGCGATACTCTTACCGCTCCAAAGTGCATGGGGATAACTTGCGTCATCGCGCAGTTCATATTCTGATTTTCAACGACGCCGGCGAAGTTTATCTGCAAAAACGTTCTCGCAGGAAAGATCGACATCCCCTGCTCTGGGACTCCAGCGCCGCCGGCCACGTCTCCGCCGGGGAAGGATATGACGAAGCGGCCGAACGCGAATTGGAGGAGGAGCTCGGGATCAACGTTCCGCTCGAAAAAGTTGTAAAGGTCTCAGCGTCAATACGGACCGGGCAGGAATTCATCTGGCTCTATCGCGGCCAACTCGACGGCGAACTCAGGCCAAACCGAAGCGAAATCGAAGCCGGGGCCTTTTTCACTCAGAGCGTCGTCGAGGGCTGGATCGGAGCGCGACCGGAGGATTTCGCTCCTGGATTTATGGAATGCTGGAGGGCGTACCGGGAAAAAAACCACGCTTAGGGCCATACGCTCTCTACGATTTTTTTCGTCGTCGACGCAGCATCCGCTGATTAGTCGCCTTCCGCCGCTTCGTCGATTTAAAGCCCCCAATTCTGGGCTCGGGCAGACCGCGCATGGCCGTGCGCTTGAAGCTCCGCGCGGCTCGCCTTGCCGCTTCCTTTCCTCCATAGAGCGTGTCGCTAAACATCTTTGTCAATACGGCAGTTCCACGAAGAAAATGAACTTGAAAACCGTGCGTCTGTTTCTTTGCCCGAGGTTTTGTGTCGATGCGGCGAATGTTCGCTTCGGAATCAGGATTAGGACGCTTTCGCATGAGAAATACCTCATTGGAAGCTAGCCAGAGGCCCGCTGGAATCAACGAAGGGCTATTACTGGGAAGCAAACGTGTTCGGTGAAGGCAAGTTCCAAGCTTGCCATTTCTTTTCAAATTCCGCGGCGGGCAAAAGGCCGTAGCATGGGTAACGCGACGCTCGCAACCAGATAATAATTCTCACAAGGTCGGGCTCTGCCATGGTCGAGCATCCCGTAGTCGGCCGATTCACTCCCCGGCGAATGTGAAAAAAAATCGCGCTGCCAGCACCAGGAATTGGCGGATCAGAATTGTGCCGGATCTCGATGAGCCAGTGATAAGCAAAATCGCCCGAGCGCATTTTTTCGTGTGTATAATTGTCGGGCGCCTTCTTCGGATCGATCACAATGTGGCGATTGTAATTGGGCGACCGTGGATCGTCGCTCCAAACATCTGCTTCGGTCACCTGGTGATATGGATAATCTCCGCCCGGCGGCAAATTCGATTCGTAACCAAAAACTTCGCCGATTTTGAAAATGCCAGCTGGCGCACGACCGTCGCGCTCTTTCTTTCGCACACCGCGCTCATTCTGCCCAGCGAGGCCAGTTCCCCACGCAAGTCCATTTTTACCGAACAAAACCGGGGCGGGAGCAGCGACTGCGCGCCAATTGCCTCCGCGCGGCCGTTCGAACAGTTGAAGTTTTCCACGGGTCGAATTCCAATCGGGTGCGATGGCGAGAATGAGCTGGGTGCAATCAGCGGGGAGGCCCTCGGCACGGACGTTGCTCGTAAGGAAAATGAGCGCGCTAGCCAAAGTCCCGGGCAAGATCGACATAAACATTTCCAAACTTAGACGCGCACTCTATTGATTCTGTCCAATTCATTTCTTGTGAAGAAGAGTTTTGCCGTGTTACTCATCGCCGGGGCTGTGTTTATCAGCTATGCTCCGGCGTTGCGAGATGGTTTTGTCTGGGACGACACCGCCCTCGTTTTACGCGATCCATTGATTCGAAGCTGGCGTCTCATTCCGGAAGGGTTCAACCATTTCTTATTCGTCGATGCAACGGCCTCAGATTTCTACCGTCCGATCCAGCGGATCACCTACACGCTCGAGTACGCTGCCTTCGCGCTTCGGCCGATGCCCTATCATTTCACCAGCATCATTTGTCATGCTGCGGCCGCGATTGCATTTCTCTTTCTGGCCGAGGAACTCCTTCTCCTATTTGGCATCGCGCCCGAAAGACGCGGACTAATCGCTTTTGCAGCCGCGCTGGCCTGGGCAATTCATCCCATCCAAAGCGCCGCCGTTGTTTATGTTTCCGGACGGGCCGATCCGTTGGCTGCGGGTTTCGGTTTCCTTGGATTTTATTTGATCTTACGAAGCCTCCGCGCGGCCGGGAGAAGTGGTTTGCTTTTTTTGGTTGCGGCGACCGTTGCGTTTCTTCTCAGCATCTTAAGCAAGGAAACAGGTTTGATTATTTTTCTGCTCGCGATGACCGCGTTTGTGCTGAGAAAAAACTGGGTCGCGACTTTGAAGACCGCTGTCGTGGTCGTCTTCGCCGGTGTCGTTTACTTGAGCTTGCGGCTTCCCGCGGAACATTTCGCCCCGCCGGTCTTACGCACGCCGCCGTCACCGCTGGTGAGGCCGATCCTCGCGGCGCGATCTTTCGCAGAATATACGGGTCTGATCGTATTTCCTCTCAATCTCCACATGGATCGGAACATTGAGACTCAGCCGAGTGGCTTTAGTGTTGCGAGCTTGACTGCCGCCGCCTGGCGCGAACTGCAAACCCTTCTCGGGATCTTGCTCATCGTCGCGGCGGCCTACTGGATGGTTCGCGGGCGTAAACGAAATCCCGCCGTGTTTTCATGTCTGGTGCTCGCGGGCATCAGCTATTTGCCGTTTAGCGGAATCCTCGTTTGGAATGCCTCGGTGGCGGAACATTGGCTCTATCTGCCGACGGCCTTTCTTTTTTTAGCGGCGGCAATTGAAGCCGCGGAGTTCGTTCAAGGCAAAAATGAGCGGCAAAGATCGACAATACGTCTGGCAGCGATCTCCATCTTAACCGTATGGCTGGCATTTCTTGGCGTTCGAACATTTTTCCGGACGTTTGATTGGAAAGATCAACGGACATTTCTGGAACGGACGATTGCAAGTGGTGGAGATTCCGCGCGAATGTTGATCAACCTCGGTGACCTCGAACTCAATGAAGGAAAACTGAAGGAGGCCAAGACGCATTTCGAAACGGCGTTGCGCAAAGAGCCGGGGCAACCGCTCGCGATCTTGAATCTGGCCGCGGTCGCGTTGAAACAAAACGATTTCAATGCTGCCCGCGAACAACTCCAGCGCGCAGTAAAGATACCGCTGGTCGAACCACAAGCGCACGAATTTCTTGCTGTGTTGAAAAACAAGGAAGAGGGCCAAGTGAATTTATTGCGTCTGCGGCTCGCGGCGCGGACCGGCCCGCCCAATTGGTCGATCGAAAGACGCTATGTAACAGTGCTGGATGAGAGCGGCGCGACCGCGCAAGCAATCGCTGAATTGCAGACTTGCCTACGAAGAGAATGGTATCGCGCAGAAAGTTGGAAGCTGCTCAGCCGACTGTTGGCGAAATCCGGACGCCGCCAGGAAGCGCTACGAGCGCTGAACCAGGCTCGCGCTTACGATGTGCACCTCGATACGCACGCCGAGGGTCTGTAATTCTAAACTCAATCTCATTGCGGCGCTGCTGTCGTTAGCCGCAAAAAATTGTCACGTCCAACGGACAATGCGGCAGCGAAGCAATCGTGGTGGTTCTGAATAACGCAGGACCTTTTTCCGTCCGTTATATATAACATATGAAAACTTCTCTTCTATTCGGAGCGACGCTGGCCATTCTGGGTTTGGCTGCGGCTCCAGTCGATTCCAGAGCCCAGACAACCAGCACTACTACGAGCACCAGCACCGGTTATGTGCAGGCGAGCAAGATCGTTGGTACAAGAGTCAAGACCGCCCAAGGCGAGGAAATCGGTGAAGTCAAAGATGTCGTTCTTGACCGCAATACAGGCTGCATGGCCTACACCGTCCTTTCAACCGGGGGCACTGGCACGCGCGTAGTTGGCCAGGCAAAAACCGTTGCCGTTCCCTGGGCAATCTACTCCACCACATCGGATCCGCGCGTTTTGACCGTACGAGTTGATCGAGAACGGATCTATAACGCGCCCGCGTTCGACTACGCGCGCATCGACGAATACTTGAGCAGCGGTTGGATCAACAATGTTTACTCCTACTACGGCGTGTCGGGACAAGCCGGCGTGGGCGTTGGAACTTCGGTAACAGGAGGTAGCACCACCGCTACGGGCGCGACGAGCACGGGGACTAGCACGAGCACGAGCGCGACCGCCACTCCGATGCCTACCGCTTCGGCTTTAACCGCCCCTCGCGGAACCGCGACGCCAGCGGTAACCGCGACGCCAGCAGTAACCGCGACGCCAGCAGTAACTGCGTCACCGAGCGCGACCGCATACGCGAGTCCCGCGGCGAGAGCGAGCGCAACCCCTTCGCCAAGAGCAACGCGAGGTAGATCTCCAACGCGTGGTGAATCGCCGACACGCGGTGAAGCTCCAAGCCCCGGCGAATCCGCGACGCCTGGAGAATCGCCAAGCGGCAAAACCAAGACCAGCGCGACACCTTCCTCGCGGCATCATGCCGAAACAACTTCGCCGAGCGGGGCCGAGGAATCCGCTGCGGGAGCGACCGGCAGTCCGGCGGGCGAGCGCAAGAAAACTTCGCGCCGTCATGCTACCGAAGGAACAACAGAACCAAGCGCGAGTCCCAAGGGACCGGAGGAACAAGAGTAATCAGTTACGTTGCCTGACAAACACGCAGGCAAACACCCAAAGACCGCAGGAACGTGCAAACGTTCCTGCGGTTTCTTGTTAGATCGATAATCTGTCCTGCGGTCCAGCTCGTTCAACCGTCGCGGTGTCGGCTGGCAAAAATTTGGTGCCCCAAAACCAAAAGATCCCAGCGACCAACATCGCGCCTGAAACCGTCAGAAAACCGATATTCATATTCCAGCGATCGCGGATCGCGCCGATGAGCGGCGGCGACATGATATCGCCGAACAAGTGAACGATAAGAATGTTTAAGGCAAAAGCGGTGGCGCGAACGCTCGGCAAGCTCACATTTGCAAGCGCAGTATTGGATGGCCCGCTGTTAAAGAACATACAGAAGACAGCGATAAAAATGCAGATCCACGCTCCGGGGAAAGGGACGTAAAGCATCGCGACGGTGGCGGGAAACGCGAGCACGACACCGACTCCGGAAACGAGAAAATACGAGCTCGCGAATTTTTGCCGAAGCCAATCACCGGTCCAACCGCCGAGCAGCGTCGCGAACAAACCGGCCACGGCGACAATTGCGCCAAAAGTAACGTTGATGTTGCCGAGCAAATTCGGGTTGGCGGCGAATTCCGAACCGCGATCGGAATAAATGTAATCGGGCACCCAAAACGAAATTCCACCGATGGCAAAGGTTAGCGCGGTCATCGCAGCTGTGTTGATGAGGTAGGACGGTGTGCGAAGCAGCGAAACATAATCGGCCAGCTGCGGCCGCGGCCTGGCGGTCAAATTCGATGTCGATCTTGCGCGCGGATCGCGCATGAAAAAGCAAAGCAAGGCAAGTAATAATCCCGGCGGCACCACCAGGTAAAATGCCCATCGCCATCCAAGAAGATCGCCGATCTTGCCACCAAACGCGTAACCAAGAGCGCCGCCAACCGGCATGGCCAGATAAAAATAGGCAAGCGTTCGACCGCGACGTTCCAGCGGATAAAGGTCGGAAAGAATGGTGGGCGCGGCCGGACCATAACCGGCTTCACCAATCCCGACGAACGTCCGTGTCCACAACAGAATCGCGAACGAAGCCGCCAAGCCCGACCATCCGCTCGCCAAACTCCAAACGGCCACGCTAATTCCAACCAGCCACCATCGGGAAATACGGTCGGCCAGCCACCCAAGAATCGGCGCGGCGCACATGTAGCTGATCAGGAAAGCGGACGCCAACGATCCCGCTTTGGTGTTTTGATTCGGGTCGCCCGCGAGAAAATCGTGTTTTATTTGCGGCAAGACTGCGGCCAGAATGTATCGGTCGATGTAATTAAAAAGATTGATTGCCAAAAGCAGCCAGAGAGCGGTCTGCGCCATCCCGCGGGCTTTTCCAAAAGTCTTTTCCATTGCCAATTACCGATTGCAGGCCGGGCGCGGCTGATTGTAAATCATAAATGATGATGTCTGCCAGCGAACGCATACTTCACTTCTTTGGCCGGCCGCTCGTACGCTGCTTCTATTGCGTCCAATCCGTTGGCATTGAATGCTTGCCCAAGGGAGGATTTCTACTTCTGCCCAACCACATCAGCTGGGTCGACGCCATCGTGCTGCAACTCGCCTGTCCGCGGCCGATTCGTTACATCATCGACCGGGAATTTTATGATAAGCCGTTTCTGCGGCCTTTTCTACGTATCGTGCGCTGCATCCCGATCGAGCCGAGCCATTCCCGTTCCGCCATTCGCGCCGCGTCGGGACAAATCGCCGCTGGTGAAATCGTATGCCTTTTTCCAGAGGGCCAGCTCGAACGCGCCGGCACATTGTTGCGTTTGCGCCGCGGTTACGAATTGATAGCGCATCACGCAAATGCGCCGGTTGTTCCGGTCTGGCTTGACCGGCTTTGGGGCTCAATTTTTTCATTCCAAGGGGGAAAGTTTTTCAGAAAGTGGCCGAAGGAAATTCCGTATAGCGTTACGGTTGCGTTTGGCAAGCCGCTCGGTGCAGAGGCCGCTGACATCGCGACCGTGCGCGAGGAGTTGCTGAAACTTGGTGAGTTTTGTTACAGCCGGCGGCGCAATTTGGATCGACATCTTGCCGAAGCGTGCGTGCGCGGTTTGAAGCGAAGACCGTTTGCCACGGCGATGATCGATGGAATCGATCAGAGCAAATTAAGCCGGGCAAAACTGCTCGGTGCTGCCGCCGCCCTGGCCCGATTGCTTCGAAAACAATGCCGCGATCCTCGAGTGGCAATCGTATTGCCGGCAGGCAAAGGCGCGGTCGTGACAAATCTCGCCGTCACGCTCGCGGGAAAAGTTCCGGTCGATCTTAATTTCACAATGGGCCGCTCAGCGAATGAATCAGCCTGCCAGCGCGCCGAACTGCGCACCGCAATCTCGGCTACGCAATTCATGGAGCGATTGAAGGATTTTCCCTGGCCCGAGCGAATTTTGAAACTGGACGAGCTGATACCGCGAATGAAAGCCCAAATCGTTTTCTGGTCGCTGATGTCGATCTTACTTCCTACGCCCTTGTTGACTCGCCTATTGCAAATTCCAAAAAAAGGCGGCCACGAAGAAGCCCTCCTGCTTTTCACCAGTGGAAGCTCAGGCGAGCCGAAAGGAGTCGGGCTCAGCCATCGAAACATTGTCGGCAATGTTTCGCAATTCCGGGAACTTCTCGACGCGAAAAAAGACGACGCCATTCTCGCCGCGCTCCCGTTTTTTCACAGCTTTGGATCGACCGTCACCCTTTGGTATCCACTAATCGAGGGCGTTCGCATTGTTACTTTTCCGAACCCGCTGGAAGTCGCGAAGAACGCGGCACTAATCGAAAAATACAAACTAACTCTGTTGCTCGCGACGCCGACTTTTCTGCGCGGTTATTTGCGCAAGGTCGAACCGCATCAGCTTCGCAGTTTGCGACTCGTTATTACCGGCGCGGAGAAGTTGCCTCTCGATCTTGCCAAAAGTTTCGAGGATCGATTCAAACAAAAAGTTTTCGAAGGTTATGGCCTGACCGAAACTTCGCCAGTGGTAAGCGTCAATTTGCCGGAGCCGACTCCGACAAAACCAGGCGAACAAGTGCAACCGTCGAGCCGCTTGGGTTCGGTCGGCAAAATGGCGCCTGGAATCGCCGCCGAAATCCGCGAGCCAGAATCCGACCGCAAACTTTCACTGCACGAGACAGGAATGCTTTGGTTGCGCGGCCCAAATATCTTCGAGGGCTACTTGAGAGATCGGGAACGAACGGCGGAAGTTTTGCGCAACGGTTGGTTCAAGACCGGCGACATCGGCCGGTTCGATGACGATGGCTTTCTTTACATCGAGGGACGGCTTTCCCGTTTCTCCAAAATCGGCGGCGAAATGGTGCCGCACGAAGCGATCGAACAAAAAATTATCGACCTGCTTGAACTCTCCGGAAGGGACGAGAGAGCAATCGCAGTTGTTGGCGTCACCGATGAAACCAAAGGCGAAGCGCTTCTGTTGCTGAGCGTCGTCGATGTCGATCTTGCGGCTTTGCGCAAAAAGCTTCACGAAGCCGGCGTTCCGAATTTATGGATTCCCAAGCGGGTCCAGCGCGTCGAATCAATTCCCATTCTTGCTTCCGGCAAACTCGATCTGAAAAAATGCAACCAACTCGCAAAAGGCAACTAGTGGCGCGAGTGTCCGACTCGCAGTCCTAATCACAACGCAAGCTGGAAAGCTTGAGCCACTTTCGTGCGCAAATTCTTTCATTCGATTGCCAATCGCGCCGCTTCGATGTCGATGAAGCTCCTTTTTGGATATGCGGCGCAAATTCATGTGTTGCGCCTTGAAAATGCGGATCGCAAAGGTGCATTTCTGCTGGCGTCAAATCACATCAGCCATTTCGATCCGCTTATCATTTCATCAGTCGTGCGGCGCAAAATCGATTGGATGGCGATGGCCGAGTTTTTTCCAACTCCGCTGCTCGGGCATTTTTTGCGGGCAGTGGATGCATTTCCGGCAGACCGTCACCGCGCCGACCGAAAAACGATTCGCACCGCGATCGAACGATTGAAGCAAGGACGGATCGTTGGCGTTTTTCCCGAAGGCGGTATTCGCGATGGCGCACGTTCGCTGCTTGAAGGCGCGCTGCTCCGGCCGGGCGCTTCCACGCTCGCGCACATGGCCAGTGTTCCAATTGTGCCGTGCGTCATCATTGGCAGCGATCGGTTTTACTCAAAGAAAAGCTGGCGTCCTGTGCGGCGCACGCAAGTCTGGATCACGTTCGGCAATGCCATTTCGCATTCTCCTGATCTGGAAAAGTCCGCCGCTCGCGAGCGGATCGAGCAGGAACTGGCGACGGCGTTCACAATTCTCTACAACGAGCTGCGCGAGAAATTTTCACTCACGTCCGATGACCTACCGCATCCGCCAAGAGAGCGAATGAGAGTGGTAGGGACGCCGCGCTGCGGCGTCCGCGGTCGGCGCAGCGCGCCGACCCTACCGCTTACATTACGGCGCTTCGCCGCCACCGGTATGGATTCGCTCATGTGCGCATCGATGAATATTCTCCAGTCGCGACACCGGCTGCACGGGCGGAGCCGCGATGAGATGGAGCGGTATGTGGTGGAGTGCGAAAAGCTCACCGCGCATGAGTATTATGCAGTTCGGCACGATGTCGATCTTGTCAGCAGAATCGGAAACGGCGCGAGTGTTACGTGGCGCAGCCCAATCGAGACAGATTTTCCTGCGAATAACATCGCTCGGGCCGATTTTTTTCCATGCCCGCGTGGCTGGCACGCGCCGACGGTTCTCATGTTGCACGCCCTAATGTCCGCGAGTCACATTGGCTATCGTCGCTGGGCTACGCGCTTTAACGAACTGGGTTGGAATGCATGCTTCGTGCATCTTCCGTATCACTACTCGCGTGTTCCACGCGGCTATTGGAACGGCGAACTTGCCATTACCGCCGATCTGATTCGCAACGCCGAGGGATTGCGCCAGGGGGTTATCGAGGTGCGGCAATTGATCGCGGCCTTGCGCAGACGCGGTTGCAGCGACTTTGGTCTGCTCGGCACGAGCTACGGAGGGTGGATCGGCGCGCTCCTCGCAATGGTCGAGCGCGATTTTCGTTTTGTTGCCTTGATGGCGCCGATCGTCAACGTCGAACACGCGGTCTGGGAAAGCCCGGCTACGGCTTTCATGCGGCGGGAACTGCGGCGCGAGAAAATTGAGCCATCGCTGGTGGCGCGACATTTTCATCTCAGTTCGCCAATGCATAACGAGCCGCTGTGCAACGCCGAGCGCGTCCTTTTTGTGGCGGGCGAATTCGATTCAATCGCGCGTCCCGCAGACCTCGAGAAGATTCATGAGAAGTGGCGCGGCTCGGAACTGCTCCACGTGCCGCAGGGACATTTCGGCTACCGCATGTTGCGCGAAACCATGGCGCGCTTGAAAGAGCGCGGGCTTTAGAGACGGAAGGTGGATCGAGCAGTCCCTTGCTCGATGTTAAAATGGCGGCAAGGCCGCATATTAGTTGGCATCGCCCGACGGAGCGGCCGACGCAACTGCTCGCTTGCATCGAACAAACTGCTTAATCGAGCCAGTTCATCGCGCCGAGCAAGCGGCGGAGCTCGGCATCGTCGGCGGAGAGAGCGGGCAGCCATTCGCCGATTCGTTCGCGTTTCCACCAGGCGCGGTCGCCGATCGGTGCAAATTGGTAACGGTAAAGTCGCGCTCGAATATAACGCGGCGGCGCGTTCGGAAATGGATTGTAAGCGAGAAGCGAGAGCGTGCTGGGATCGTTGTGCAGAAGTTTCCAAACGAAATGCAACGTCCACGGATATTCCGCTGGCGACGCCATGGCGGCGAACCAGATTTGCCAATCGATCCGGCATTGATACGGCGCGATGATGGCGGGCCGACGGTTCGGATCGCCCGGCTTGGCTTTGAATTCGTATTCCTGCCACTTCGTGTCGCCGGTGATGAACGCGTCCTGAGTTCCTTCAAAAACGATTTCGTCGCGTTCGCGGCCAACCGTTCCGAACGCGCCGTAGGTATTCACGAGATCGAGCGGATCATAAGAATAATTCATCAGCTGCCGGCCGGAAACGAGATTGAGCACCGGGGCGATGCTCAAATACGCAATCAAGATCGACAATGCGATCGCGATCGAGTTGTTGATGCGCGACGGCTCCGATTCCTGCGCCGCTTTCTCGGCGCGCCGAACGAGCGATTTCGGCAAAATGCGGCAAAGAAACGTGTCATCAAAGCAGGCGAGAAATGGAATAATCGTGACATAATTAAGAAACGAGAGATTGCCGCTGATGATAAGGATGATTTGAAAACTGACCAACAACACTCCGGCAATATGACGGGCGGTGCGCGGGCCGAATGAAAACCACGGCACGATTAGCTCGACGAAATGGTTCCAGGCTGTTTCGAGCTGGTGGAACCAATGCGGCGCAAAATGGAGATAGCGGCTGAGCGGATTGGGGATCGGCTGCGTTTCGTAATGATAATAAAGGCAGGTGAGATCGCGCCAGCATGAGTCGCCGCGCATTTTGATGAGGCCGGCGCCGATCATGATGCGGAAACCGAGCCACCGAAAAAGCCAGATCACGAGCAGTGGTGGCCGACATTTTGGAAACGGCCGCCCATCCAGCAACGGGCAGAGAAAGATCGATAAAAACCCGGTTTCAAGGAGCTGAATTTCCCAGCCATAGCCGTACCAGATTTGTCCGACGTGGACGATGGACATGTACATCATCCAAAGAATCGCTAGGATGATGGCGTTGGCGTAGCCCGCGAGAACGACGAGGGACAAAGCGAAGCCACTCCAGGACAAGATCGACAAGAAGTTGTCGGAAATGGCCAACCAGAACAGGGTCGGCAATTGCAACAAGCCGGCCATGCGCGACCCAAGTTGCGCTTGCATCGCTTCCAGAAAATGATTTGCCGGCGTCAATCCATGCTCGCCGATTAAGGGCACGAGTTGTCGCGCGGCAACCAGAAACGCAATCGCGTAAACGAAGCTGATTAGCCGCAAAATAACAAAGCGCGTGAGCCAATACGAATTTCCACGCGCGAAAACTCTTTGCAAGAAATCGTGGTCATTCATTCCGTGTTGCTGCACGAAGAAAACGTTCAATGCTCAACGTCAAACGCTCACAGACAGATGCTTTATTGCAGACCGATTCGCTTCAGGATCGCCACGAAACGTGGATTGTAGCGGAATGAATCCCATCGCGGTTCGACTTTCAGGAGAGTGAGCCGGACATCCCGTTCGTCGCAGG
>QHRC01000061.1 GCA_003219995.1 Verrucomicrobiota bacterium | reverse complement strand
ACCGATGCAAAAGTGTAAAGGTTTCCGACAAATATGGTCTTCGTGAACTTGATCTCGAATTCTCGTTACTTCGGTTGTTCGGCCAGTCGATGCTTTTGCCTCTTGCGCAAGCGGATCCTGAAGACCGGCGGCCAGCGCGCGCGCGAGCGTTTCGCGACCTTTTGCATCTTGCTTGGTTTGCAGTTGCGCCATTCCCAAATAATAAAGGTCCTTTGCAGGCAGCGGCTGTTTTGCCGGCGCTTTCCTGGAATAACTGCCAAGACCCTTACGGCTGCTGGGCCGCCTTTCAATACGGAAAACGCATTCCGGAAAACGCATTCACCATCGAATTTGCGGGAGCTTTCATTTGTGAAGATCGCCTCGGACGGCACGCGACGCGACCTGATCCCGAAGCGCATAAAAAAAACCGGGCGGGGTTTTATCCCCGCCCGGTAAATCATCGTTCCTGAAACTTCCCTATTCCGGCGCCTTAGGCTTTGCGCGAGCCAATCAACCGGCGCGCGCCTTCGATTCCGGCGAGCGCGATGCCAAGAAGAGCGACCGCAGATCCCCCATCAGGGATCGCAGCCGCGGTAGTCCCCGCTGAAAACGCAAACCTAGTCGACCTGGGGGTCCCCAGGTTAGGGTCGTTTGCGGTAAACATCCAAGTCCCCGCGGTTCCCGTCCCGAAGGCACCACCGCTAATCGTACCGGTTCCGGTGACTGACACGGTACCCGCACCCTGGCTGAAGATAGAAGACGAGATCAAGTCAAAGGTGAAGCCGCCGACACTCCAAAAGCTGGCTATCGGACCAGAAACAAACGACCACGGAGCGGCAAACGTAGCAAAGGTACCCGGCGCGACTGAAGAAAAATCTCCGGTCGCACCGGCGACTTGTGGGCTGAACGCCGCTGAAAATGCCCAATACCAAGCGGTCACCTTGGTCGCGGTGTCAACAGTCGTGCTATCCATTTTGGCACTGCCGACGAATGAGATACTCCCCGACGCGGCTTGAGATTGCTGGCTGAAAAGCCCGCAGCTTAGCGCGCCAACTGCGAGCAGCGATAAGATTGATTTTTTCATTGTTAGTTGTCTTTCTATGCTTGGGTTTCTTCTTTTTGCATCGAAGCGTTCCATCTAAACCAGTAAGCATGTAGGATGCCAACTCTAATTGACCAATACATAAATGGATTATCATAAGATATTTAAGTCGAAAAGTTTTTTAAAAGGTCGATTTGCTTCGGTGAAAAACCGTAAGGATTTCCGACAAAACCAGCCGGCTGGTAAATCGAACAGAGCGGATCCTGAAGACCGGCGATCAACGTCCGCTCGAGCGTTTCGCGGCCACGGAGGATGAAAAGTCGCGAAGTCCGCTGCCGTAACGAAGGTGGCAAAATCTCCGGTGGCACCGGCGACTTGCGTGCTAAACGCAGCTGAAAATCCCCAATACCAAGCGGTCACCATCGTCGCGGTGTTAAGAGTGGTTGCATTCATTTTGGCGCTGCCGATGAATGCGATGTCGCCGTTGATTTGGGCGGCTTGAGTTTGATGGCTAAATAGTGCGCAACTGATGAACCCAGTTGCGAGCCACGCTAAAAGTGTCTTTCATATGTTTGTCCGGGCGGTGTAGGATCAAACGCGGCAGCTAAGCACTCCGGGACTATCTCAAGTCACTGCGGCTGCTGTTTCGCAAGTCGCTGCTTTGCCTCCTGCGCGAACGGATCTTGAAGGCCAGCCGCGAGCGCCCGCTCGAGCGTTTCGCGCCCTTTGGATTCTTGCTTTGTTTGTAGCTGAGCCACACCGAGATAATAAAGGTCCCTCGCCGGAAGAGATTGTTTGGAGCCGCTTTCCTGAAATAGCTGAACGGCATAGGAAAATTCGTTCCGTTTGAAACTTAGCTCGGCCAATGTTCGGGCCAGATCTGCGTCGTCTGGAAGCGCTTTCCGGGCCTTCATTGCCAGATCGTAGGCCTTTGTCAGGGTCTCAGGATCCTCCGCATAGACGGTGGCCAGCCGTTTTTGGGCTGGCGCGAAATCAGCATATTTGTGGAGGATGTCCAAATAAATGGCAGCCGCGGCATTCTTGTCGTTATGCTGCAACCGAATGGCGGCTTCAGCCATTAGCGCCGGCACATAATCGGGCTGCGTCTTGAGGATTTTCTGAATTTCGGGCTCGGCTGCGATCACATCCGGAGATGGCTGTTCCAGCGCGGTCGTCGCCAGGAAGCGCTTTGCGTCGTCGGATTGGGCCACATTCGGGGTCGCATTCAGACAGCGCTGCATTATTTGGCGAGCTTCGGGCACCCTGCCCAAGGCATAAGCGGCCATCGCCAGGTCGTGGAGAATGGTGGGATCGTCGCCACGCTGCCGAGCGCTTTCCTGCAAAAGGCTGTAGGCCCACGTGAAGTTGCCGGCCTGAAACGCGACGCGTCCGAGCGCACCAGTGGCCTGAACGTCGTTTGGGGACAGCTCCCTCGCTTTTTTGGCAAACTCAAGCGCTTTATCGCGTTTCTGCAAAGGTCCGGCATAAAGTTGAGCGAGCTTTAGGGCTGCGTTCGGAAGTTTCGGGTTGAGCTTTAACGCCTGCTCATAAGCCGCGGCCGCTTTGCCCGCTTCCCCCTGTTTTTCATATCCCTCAGCGAGGCGGTTCAGGGCAATCAAATCGTTCGGCTGCTGCCTCAGAAGTTTTTCGAGTTCGCCGGCGGGAAGCTCTGCCGCGTGGCCGGAGGCCCCTTCCACCAGCGCCAGCCGCCGTTTGGCCTCGTCTTTTCCCGGGAAATCGGTGGTAGCGTGAGCGGCTTTTTCAAAAGATGAGCGAGCCGCATCCGGCTGGCCCATCATGTAGCTTGCCATGCCGAGATGGAACTGAACCTCCGGATTCTCCGGCATTTTACTAACGCTCTCTTGCAGGAGCGCTAATGCCTGCTGGTAATTGCCGCGCTTGTAAAGGATCCATCCCAGGGTGTCCGCAACCAAACCGTTCTCGGGTTGCAGCTCGCGCGCTTTTTGCGCCAACTGGTAGGCCTTGTCGAGCTGGTTCAAGTGTTCAGCGTAAAGATAGGCCAGATTGTTCAGGCCGAGGGCCGAGTCCGGGCTTAGAGCCAGAAGCTTCTCGTAAGTATCGCGGGCCTTCGCATACTCTTTTATCCGCTCGTAAAGCAGCGCTCCCATCAGAAGCCCGCGCGGATTGTTAGGATTCTTCTTCAACTCGGCTTCGAGCTGACTGATGGCTTGCGCCAACTTATTCTCGGCTACGTAAACGCCAATCAGCAGACCGTAAGCAGGGGTGAAATTAGCATCGAGTTCGATCGCCTTCTGAAGCGCCGATTCAGCTCTACCCCAGTCTTGTTGAGCCACATAGATTTTTGCTTCCAGGACGTGAGTGCCCGCTGCGTTAGGATTTTTCTGAAGTTGCTGCTTCACGCGCTCGGTCGCGGCGTCGTAACGCTTGTCGGCAAGATCCATCTCCACGAGCTGATCGATCGGGTTCAAATTATCGGGAGCGAGTTCCGAAGCTTTCTCGAACGCTTGGCGAGCTTCGTCGTTTTTCTTCTGCTGCCGCAGGATCAATCCGAGAGAGAAGTGAGCTTCCGGTGAGTCCGGACTGTTTTTGATTTGCTCGCGAAAGAGCGCGGCGGCATCGTCCAATCGCCCCAAAGCCTGATACCCGCTAGCCAGCAGCAAGCGAGCCTCTGGGAGATCGGGCCGTTTTTTTATCAGATCTTCCATTGCGAGGACAACGGCCTGCGCTTTGCCGGAGCCTAAATTCAGTTCAGCCAATGCAAGAACGGCTTCCGTGTAGTCTGGTCTAATCGCAATGGCCTGTTGGAGTGTGGCCGTAGCCTGAGCCGCATTCTTGCTCGCCAGATAAGCGCGGGCGAGCGCGAATTTAACCAAAGGATTATTTGGATAATTATTGTTTACTCGATCCAGAGTCGCAGTCGCCTTGGCTGCATCGCCCTTCGCCAGCCAAACGTTTGCTTGACGGAGACGGGCGTCAGGGTTTTCAGGATCGCGGCTGAAGATGTTTTCTAGGAATGAAAGCGCTTCGTCGTGCTTTTTTTCACTAAAGGCAATCTGAGCCAGGTCACGCCACGCGGGCAAATAATCTGGCGCCTCTCGTGTGACCTCCTGCAGAAAGCCCTTAGCCTCAGCGGACGCGCCGTTGGCAGCCTGAAATTCGGCGTATTTAATTCGCTCTTCCG
>QHRC01000050.1 GCA_003219995.1 Verrucomicrobiota bacterium | reverse complement strand
CTGTCTGGGGGAGCGCACGCGCCTCGCGCGCTGGCGATGACGCTTCCGCCATCGCGAACTTTTGATCAGAAAAGAAGCAGAAAGGTTGTTTCGGCGCCGGCGCCGAAACCAGCACGCGAGGCGCGTGCCCTCCCCAGACGCAGTCCCGTGCTGATTTTGAACGTTAGACGTTGGACGTTGAGCGGTTGCCATTTCGCCGGTATCTTCAACCACATGTCGATCTTACGCTTGTCGATCTTAGCCACGGTGTTCGCTGCCACGTCGCTGCGGGCTGAATCGCCCGCCGAGCAAAAAATTCTCGACGCAATTAAAGCTCCCGAGTTGAGTGTCGTACATCTGTGGGCGCCGTGGTGTTCAAATTGCCAGGCCGAATTGAAAAGCGGCGGCTGGCTGAAAACGATTAAGGACAATCCGCGGGTCAAATTTTATTTCGTCTCCGTTTGGAATGGTGGCGAAGATGGTCGCACCATGCTGACGAAATTTGAAATTGCCGATCAACCGAACGTGACCATCCTGGCTGATCCCGGCCCGCGGGGAAGCAATCACATCAAGCAGTTCGCCGGTCTGCCGCTCTCGTGGATCCCGACGTCGTGGGTGTATAAAGGCGGCGACTTACGTTATGCGCTCAATTATGGCGAAATACGTTTTCCGGTCCTGCAACAATTTCTCGAGGACAGCAAATCGGAGTGGTCACATAAAGGTGAGCCGTCCATTGAATGACGAAACGGTCGATATGATTGAACTTTCGTCTGCGCCATCGATAGCGCGTGATAAACCTCCCGCGATTCTTTCCCTCATCGGGGACACGCCACTGGTCGAGATCACGCGGATCGACACGGGTCCCTGCCAGCTTTTCGTTAAACTCGAAAATCAAAATCCGACCGGCTCGATCAAAGACAGGATCGCGCTGTCGATGATCGAAGCAGCGGAGCAGGAAGGAAAATTGCGGCCTGACGGCACGGTGATTGAGGCGACGGCAGGGAATACTGGCCTGGGTCTTGCGCTCGTCGCCGGCGCGAAAGGCTACCGAGTAATTCTCGTCATTCCCGACAAGATGTCGCAGGAAAAAATTTCGCACGTCAAAGCGCTCGGCGCCGAAGTCCGGCTAACGCGTTCCGATGTGACGCGCGGTCATCCGGAATATTAACAAGATGTCGCCGCTCGGCTGGCGGACGAAATTTCTGGCGGCTTTTATGTGAATCAATTTGGCAACCCGGCCAATCCGCTCGCGCACGAGCGCAGCACCGGTCCAGAGATTTGGGAGCAGATGCGGCACGATGTCGATGCAATCGTCGTCGGCGTCGGTTCCGGTGGGACGTTGACTGGTCTCGGCCGCTTCTTTAACCGTGTTAAACCTCGCCGGGGCATCGAAATGATTCTCGCCGACCCAACCGGGTCGGTTCTCTACGAATACGTCAAGACCGGCAAGCTGGTGGAATCGGGCAGTTGGGCGGTCGAAGGCATCGGCGAAGATTTCGTTCCCGAAATCGCCGATATGTCGTACGTGACCGACGCCTTCGAGATCGATGACGAGGAAAGCTTTGCGACCGCGCGGGAACTTTTGCGGCTGGAAGGAATTTTCGGCGGCTCATCTACCGGAACGCTGGTTGCGGGGGCGTTGCGTTACTGCCGAAAGCAAACGAAACCGAAGCGCGTCGTCACGTTTGTGGCGGACACGGGCAATAAATATCTTTCGAAAATGTACAGCGATTTCTGGATGGCCGAGCAGGGTTTCATTCATCGACCGCCGCACGGCGATCTGAGCGATCTGATTTCACACCGCTATGAAGCAGGCGAAGTTATTTCAGTCGGGCCGAGCGATACACTGCTGACCGCGTTCAAGCGCATGCGTGACACGGATGTTTCGCAGCTTCCGGTTGTCGATCAAAACGGACGCGCGCTGGGCATTGTCGACGAGTCCGATTTGCTTGTAAAAGTACATCGCGATCCGTCGCATTTTAACGATCCGGTCAACAAGGCAATGACCGATCGTCTCGAAACGCTGCCGCCCACAGCAAAGATCAAAGATTTGCTCGAGGTATTCGATCGCGGTCGCGTTGCCATCGTGATGGAGGGCGACAAATTTCTCGGCCTGATCACACGGACTGATCTGCTTTCCTACCTGCGACTGCACATGCCGAAATCAAGCACCCCGCCGACGCGCGAATATTCGTAACGCATGCGGCCCGCTTGTGACCAATTCCAATCGCAAGCCGGAGGCTTGCGCTCTTTTCAACAGGCTGGAAGCCTGTGTTACGCAACATGAAGAAGCAGCACGAGTTTGCCACCCGCGCCATTCACGCCGGCCAGGAACCTGACCCAACCACGGGCGCGATCATGACGCCGATTTATGCAACATCGACCTATGTGCAGCAAAGTCCGGGCAAACATAAAGGCTTCGATTACTCACGCTCGATCAACCCGACGCGGCTTGCTTATGAAAAATGCATCGCCGATCTGGAAAGCGGTACGCGCGGCTTTGCATTTGCGTCCGGTCTCGCCGCGATGGCGACGGCGCTCGATCTGCTCGAGAGCGGTTCACACATCGTCGTGAGCGACGACCTTTATGGCGGCACATTTCGGCTATTCGATCGCGTCCGGCGTCGCTCGGCCAATCTTGAGTTCACCTATGTCGACCTTACGAATGCGAGCCAGTTCGAATCGGCCATCAAACAGAACACGCGCATGGTTTGGATCGAAACACCAAGCAATCCGCTGCTCAAACTGATCGATCTTGAAGCCATCGCGAAAATCGCGCGCGCGCACAATATCATTTCGGTTTCCGATAACACCTTCGCGACCCCGTGGATCCAGCGTCCGATCGAGTTCGGTTTCGACCTGGTAATTCATTCAGCGACCAAATATTTGAATGGACACTCGGACTTGGTCGGCGGTGTTGCAGTGGTCGGAGAAAACAAAGAGCTCGGCGATCAAACTGCCTTCCTCCAAAATTCGGTTGGCGCGATCGCCGGCGCTTTCGACAGTTTTCTTGTGTTGCGCAGTCTGAAAACGCTCGCGTTACGGATGGAGCGTCACTGCGCAAATGCACTCGAGATCGCGCGCTGGCTGGAAGAGCAGCTGCCGGTGAAATCAGTCAGCTATCCCGGACTCAAGTCGCACCCGCAACACGATCTCGCGCGCATGCAGATGCGCGGTTTTGGCGGAATGGTCACGATGATTCTAAAAACCGATCTCGAGGGGACGCGTCGTTTTCTCGAAAATACGCGTTTGTTTTCGCTCGCCGAAAGTTTGGGCGGTGTCGAAAGCTTGATCAATCATCCCGCGCTCATGACACACGCGTCCGTGCCAAAAGAGCAACGCGAGGCGCTTGGCATCACCGACTCGCTGGTCAGGCTTTCCGTCGGTGTTGAGGACGTGCGCGATTTGATCGACGATCTGCAAACCGCGCTCGACGCGATTTGACGTAGCACAGGCATCCTGCCTGTTTCATATTCCCGAACAGCCAAGATGGCTATCTTACTTAATGGGCAACACTTTCGGTCAACTTTTTCGCATCACCACTTTTGGCGAATCGCATGGCGGCGGCCTCGGCGTGGTGATTGATGGCTGCCCACCTACGATCGACATCTCCGAAGCGGACATTCAGCGCGAGCTCGACCGGCGGCGTCCCGGGCAAAGCAAGATTACGACGCAGCGCAAAGAAGAAGATCGCTGTGAAATTCTTTCCGGTGTGTTCAAAGGAAAAAGTCTCGGCACGCCGATCTCGATCCTCGTTCGAAACAAAGATGCGCGCCCGGACGATTATGTCGATCTTGCCAAAAAGTTTCGTCCGTCCCACGCCGACTTCACTTACGAAGCGAAGTATGGAATTCGAAACTGGCAGGGCGGTGGACGTGCATCGGCGCGCGAAACGATCGGACGTGTTGCCGCGGGGGCGGTTGCGCGAAAAGTCTTGGGCGCTCTTTATCCGAAGATCGACATTGTCGCTTACGTCGCGCAAATCGCCGAAGTCACGGCCAGGATCGCGAAGTCGAAGGTAAAAGTGAGAGATGTCGATGCCAACATCGTTCGGTGTCCGGATGCGGTGGCAGCGAAGAAAATGATTTCTTTGATCGAGAAAACACGCGAGGCAGGCGATTCGTTAGGCGGCGTGATTGAGTGCGTTATTAGAAATGCGCCGGCCGGATTAGGCGAGCCCGTTTTCGACAAACTGGAAGCCGACCTGGCAAAGGCGATGCTGAGTTTGCCTGCGACGAAAGGTTTTGAAATTGGCTCGGGCTTTTCCGCGACTCAAATGCGCGGCTCGGAACATAACGATGCTTTTGAAATGCGCGGTGGCAGAGTTCGGACATCGACAAATTATTCCGGCGGCATTCAGGGTGGCATCAGTAACGGCGAAGAGATTTATTTTCGTGTCGCGTTCAAACCGACGGCGACGATTGGGCGGGAACAAAAAACTGTGACCAAATCGCACGACGAAACTGAACTCGCGGCGCGCGGGCGTCATGATCCATGTGTGCTGCCGCGTGCCGTCCCCATGGTGGAAGCGATGGCTGTTTTGGTGCTGTGCGATCACGCATTGCGGCACCGGGCAATTAATCGGAACCCTTGAATCCGCAAATTCAACAAGCCGCCGGTTCGCCTCTTTGGCAATTGGTGTTCCTTTCATTCGCTGTCCTCCTGATCCTGTTTGAGGTCCTGCGTGGCTGGCGACTTGGCGTTGCCCGCCAATTGGCGCGCCTTGTTGCGTTGATCGCCGCTTATTTCGCCGCGTTTTTCGGCGGTAAATTTGCGGTGCCGATCGTCCGCCCGTTTTTCAAAATGCCCGACGCGTTGTTGTCGATCTTGGCCGGCGCGGTGCTGGCGTTGATGGTCTATGCCATTATCAACGGACTTGGCGCGATTTGGCTGAAGCGAACCCGTCAGCACGATTCCTTTCTCGTGCGGTTCCTTTATGGATCAGCTGGCGCCGTGCTTGGATTTTTCTTCGGCGCGTTTCTCATCTGGTTGCTGGTTGTCGGAGTGAGATCAGTCGGGGCGGTGGCAGACGCGCGAGTGCGCGGGCAGAAAAATGATGTGGCGACTTTGCCACAGTCGCGCGCGCTCCACGTTATTGATGTCCGGCCTCGTCCATTGAGTGAACCGATTGAGGAACTTCCACCGTTGCTAACTTCGCTGGCGCGTCTAAGAAATTCGCTCGAAATGGGCGTCATCGGCGACGCAGTCAAAAAGACTGACTTTGTTCCGACTAAAGCTTACGAGGCTCTTGGTAAAGTTGGCCAGGTGGTCTCAAGTCAGAAAAAGGCGGAGCGCTTTCTTTCATATCCCGGCGCTCGTAATTTGACCGAACATCCAAAAATCGCCGCCCTGCGCAGCGACCCTGAAATTTCACAGATGATCGCGCAGAGACGCCTTTTCGACCTTTTGCAAAATGAAAAGATCCGCGCTGTGCTGAACGACCGGTCCATCATCGAGCAGATCAAGAATTTCGACCTGCAGCGAGCGCTCGATTACGCGCTCGAACAGAAATAATCTCGCACAAAGTCCACAAAGGACACGACGAAGCAATTGCAGATTTCAAATTTAAAATTGCAAATTGTGCCAGCATGACTCCGGACGAACTAAAGGCACGCACGAAACATTTCGCGCTGCGCATTATAAAGCTTGTTGCCGCTCTGCCAAAGAGTGTCGAAGGACGAGCTATCGCGAATCAGCTGGTGCGTTCCGGCACATCCGTGGCCGCAAATTATCGTGCAGCCTGCCGTGCTCGGTCTAAAACTGAGTTCATCGCGAAAATGGGCGTCGTTCTTGAGGAGGCCGATGAGACTCAGCTTTGGCTCGAGTTAATCATCGAAGCGAAACTGATTCCTGCAAAGCGCGCTCAGCTTCTGCTTGACGAAGCGAACGAACTGGTTGCCATCTTCGTCGCGTCACGCAAGTCTGCGGCCTCAAATTTGAAATCTGCAATTTGAAATCTGCAACGAGCTACATCACAACGATTGGGCTCGAAGTGCACGTGCAGCTAAAAACGCGCTCGAAAATGTTTTGCGGTTGTCCAGTGGAGTTTGGAGCTGATCCGAACACGCATACTTGTCCGATCTGCCTTGGTTTGCCGGGCGCTTTGCCAGTAATGAATCACGAAGCATTGCGTATGACGGTGCTCACTGGGCTGATGCTCGGCTGCGACATCGCGCCAATCTGCAAGTTTGATCGCAAAAATTATTTTTATCCGGACATGCCGAAGAATTACCAGATCTCGCAATACGATATGCCGTTTTGCACGAATGGAAGTGTGCCGTTGCACGATCTCGCTTATCCGAAGGACGCGCAGAAAAATATCGCGACTCCGGACAAGGAGGTAAACTTAGTACGCATCCATCTTGAGGAAGACGTGGCGAAAAGTTTTCACTTCGAGTCGAGCACCGGAATCGATTTCAATCGCGCCGGTACGCCGTTGATGGAAATCGTCACCCAACCTGAGATCAACTCACCAGAGGAAGCTTTTGCATTTCTGACTTCGCTCAAACAAATCCTGATTTACGGCGCGGTGAGTGATGCCGACATGGAGAAAGGTCAACTGCGATGCGACTGCAATGTCTCGGTGCGACCCGAAAAACAGGCGGAACTTGGCGCGAAGATCGAGATTAAAAACATGAACTCGATCAGCGGCGTGCGGCGCGCGCTCGCTTACGAAATTCAGCGGCAAATCGGTGCCTTGGAGCGCGGCGAAAAACTCGAGCAGGAAACGCGCGGTTGGGATGACGTCGCGGGCGAAACCTTTCTCATGCGGACGAAGGAATCGGCGCACGACTATCGCTATTTTCCCGATCCCGACCTTGTGCCCGTGAAAAGCGATGTGTTGCTGGCAGATGCCCGAGCGCGCATTCCCGAATTGCCGAAGGCGAAACGGACGCGCTTTGTCAAGCAATACGAAGTGACATCGTACGATGCCGGTGTTCTGACCGATGATCTCGATCTTGCACGCTATTTTGAAATGGCGGCCAAAGGAGCGAAGAAACCGAAGAACATTGCGAACTGGATCCTCAACGATCTCCAAAGCGCGCTGAGCAGCGCAAACAAGGCGATCAGCGATTGCCCGATTCCACCTGAGGCGCTCGATGAGCTCGTCAACTTGATCGACAGCGGAAAAATTAGCGGCAAACAAGGCAAGGAAGTTTTCGCGGAAATGTTTGCCAGCGGTCAAGGAGCGGCCGCAATTGTGAAAGAAAAAGGCATCGCACAATTGAGCGACGCGAGTGCAATCGAAAAACTTTGCGACGAGGTCATCGCGGCGAATCCAAAACCAGCGGCGGATTTCAAGGCTGGCAATGCTGCTTCGCTTAATTTTCTGAAAGGGCAAGTCATGAAATTATCGAAGGGCAAAGCGAATCCGCAGTTGGCGGGGGAAATCTTAGAGCGGAAATTGAAGTAACCGCGCGCCTTAATTGCCTTTGTCATTCCGAGCGAAGTCGAGGAATCTCTCACTGTTAAGAAAAATAACGACAAGAGATGTCTCGACTTCGCTCGACATGACAAGAAATGCCACGCGGATCTTAATCGCTCCCGATAAATTTAAAGGCTCACTGAGCGCGCGCGAAATCGCGGAAAACATCGCGGCCGGTCTGCGTGAAATCTTGCCAAACGCAAAGATCGACATCGTGCCGATGGCCGATGGCGGCGAGGGAACAGCGGACGTAATTTGCGATGCACTCGAAGGTTCATGGGTCACATGCAAAGCGCACGATCCCTTGGGCCGTGAAATCGATGGCCGCTACGCCTATATCGAGAACAAAAAGCTCGCCATCATGGAAATGAGCGAAGCGGCGGGGATGCGACGTGTTCAGCCTGATGAACGCAATGTCGATCTTGCGAGCACGTTTGGAGTCGGAGAAATGCTTCTTGAGGCGGTGGGACATGGCGCGCACGAAATAATTATTGGCCTCGGCGGAAGCGCGACCAATGACGGCGGATTTGGCGTGGGGCGAGCACTTGGATTTCGATTTCTTGAAGGCGACGAAGAGTTGGCCGGCGCAGTGGCTGAATTGGAAAGGCTTACTCGAATTGAACTACCTGGGGATGTAGAAGCGCTTGCCACGGCGAGCGCCTATTCAAAAGACAGGCGGCTGACACAGCCGCCTCTACAACTCGATCTGCCGAGAATTATCGCCGCAGCCGATGTGCGAAATCCGTTGCTCGGACAAAATGGGGCGACGCGCGTGTTCGGTCCGCAAAAAGGCGCGACCAAAGATAAGATCGACCTATTGGAGCGCGCCTTAACTAAACTCGCAGACGTTGTTTCAAAAGATTTGGGCGTTGATTATCGGGACGAACCGGGCGCGGGCGCGGCGGGCGGGCTCGGATTTGGCCTCATGAGTTTTTGTGGCGCGGAAATTCGATCTGGTTTCGATGTCGTGATCGAAGCGGTCGATCTGATATCGAAGATGAAAGATGTCGATTTTGTCATTACGGGTGAGGGAAGTTTGGATCGACAAACGCTCGAAGGAAAAACGCCGGCTGGTGTCGCGCGACTGGCGCACCAACTTGGCAAACGCGTTTTTGCGGTCGTCGGGCGCGCCAGTAAAGACCGACAAGTCCGGGAAATTTTCGATGAAGTTTATGTAACGACTCGTCTTGGAATGAGTGAGAAGGAGAGTACCGTGCGTGTGGCGGAATTGTTGCGCGAGAGGGCGCGGGAATTGGCGCAGTCACTGTAGCGGCGATCTATGGCCGCCGAACCATTAATGTGACGCTTCCTTCGACTCTGCTCAGGACAAGCGACAAGGCCGCTACAGTTTCTTTGAATAAAACTCGCAATAATGCTTTGCGCTTTCGACGTAGCTCCAGGCCCAGCGGGCGATGTCGTTTTGTTCGTCAAGCGTGAGTTGCCGCCGGATTTTTGCCGGTGAGCCAAGAACGAGCGAGCCGGCCGGAATTTTCAGCCCGAGGGTAACGAGCGCGTTCGCACCAATGATGGAGCGCGCGCCGATTTCAGCGCCGTCGAGAACGATCGCGCCCATCCCAACGAGGACTTCATTGTCGATCTTGCAGGCGTGCACGATGGCGCTGTGGCCAACGGTGACAAGCTCACCTATGCTCGTCGGAGCGCCGGTATCGATATGAACGACGGCATTGTCCTGGATATTGGAACGCGGGCCGATGACAATGCGATTAATGTCGCCGCGCAAAACGGCGCCGTACCAGACGCTCGATTCCTCTTCGAGCGTAACGTCGCCGAGGACGGTCGCGCCGGGAACGACCCAGGCGCTTGGGTGGATGGACGGCCCGTTTTTTAGACGCGCATCGATACCCTTGTGTCCGACGGGCAGATTGTCCACATTCATAAACGCCAACGTCCAACGCCGAACGTCGAACGTCCAATAGGAAAGAAAGAATGAGATTTTCTTATTTGCGGCGCTGAACGACTATAACCGGCTCATGCACGACATCCCTCCAGGGGCCCTGACGCCGTTCGTTTTCTCCGATCCGGCAGGCAAACGCTGGCCGCGGTTGCGCCTGATTCTGTTGCTGGCAGGAGTGTTGTTTTTTCTCGGGACGGTGCTGTTCGTTCAAACACTTTTTGTCGCGCCGCAGATGCAGGTTCCCTTCGCGCTGCGGCAGTTGAAGGGCCAACTCAAGGCGTTGCAAAAAGAAAATCCGGCGGGACAAGTGGCACCGAGCTCGTTGCTGTGGCAAAAATTCGGCGCAGCCCGGCAAGCGGCAAAAAAACTGGGCGGGCCAGCGCCATCGCCTCCAGCGCGTCCGCGCAAAAAATCTCCGGGCAACGAAGTGCGCCTCGCCTTCTACGCCAACGGCGATCCGTACAGTTATGCGTCGCTCGAGCAGCATGCGGCGCAAATTACCCACCTCTGCCCGGAGTGGATGGCGGTGACCAACGGCCTGGGTGATTTACAAATCGACGCGGACGCGCGACTGCCGAAATTCACGGCGAGCCGTGGCATTGCGTTGATGCCGCTGCTGACCAATCTGGTTGGCGACAGCTGGCAACCGGAAGCAATCGAAAATCTCGCGCACGGTCCGCAAGATCGACAAGATCGTTTTATTCGCAGCGTGCTCACGGTGTTGCGAAACGCCCGGGCGACGGGTGTGGTCATCGACTGGGAACAGATCGATCCCGTCTATAAAAAAGACCTCAGCGTTTTCATCGACAAACTCGCGGACGCGCTGCATGACGATGACAAGCAACTATGGCTCTGTGTCCAACCAGGACAGGAGCTGGATTACATCGACTTCGAAAACCTTTCCGACAACGTCGATCGTTTTGTCGCGCTGCTCTTCGACGAAACCTCAGATATCGATCTTCCCGGTCCGCTCGGGTCGCGTTCCTGGTTTGAAGGCTGGCTGCACGTATTGCTTGAAGGTGCGGACACAAAACAATGGATCATCGCGCTGGGCAGTTATGGATACGACTGGACGATCGGCGGAAAAAAAGCGGAGCTAATCAGCTTTCCGGAAGCGATGAGCCGCGCCAATAACGCGGGAGTCGAGACCGCGGAAGTCAAAGCGCCCGGTTACAATCCCTATTTTTATTTTGAGGACGGGGACAAAGAGCATGCCGTTTGGTTTCTCGACGTGGTGACGTTCTTAAACGAATTGCGCGAAGTGCGTGATCAAAAGGCCGGCGGGTTTGCGCTTTACCGGCTCGGCACCGAGGACCCGGCGCTTTGGGACGCGCTGAATCTTTCTCGCGATTTCAAGATCGACAAACAAACGCGCGCGTTGTTGGAAGTGCTCAGAGGGACGGACACGATCACCGATGTGGGCGACGGTGAAATTGTCACGGTGGATGAAACCCGCTCGGATGGAATGCGAAATCTCGGGACCGATTCTCAGGGATATCTTACCGCGAGGTACGCGAAGTTCCCGGAGTTTCCCACGCTTTATCACCAGGGCGCCGGGGGCGAACATCAGGTTGCAATCACTTTCGATGACGGGCCCGACCCGCGATGGACGCCGAAGATTCTCGATATTCTGAAAGCAGTCAACGTAAAGGCGGCGTTCTTTCTCGTCGGGGCAAATGCCGAGCACTACCCGGGCCTCGTCCGGCGGATTGTCGATGACGGACACGAGATCGGGAACCATACTTATTATCATCCGAACCTGGCGCTTTGCTGGCCGGAACATGTGCGACTCGAATTGAATGCAACGCAGCTTTTAATCGAAAGCATCACCGGTCGGGCCACGACATTGTTTCGTCCTCCCTACGCGGCGGACACCAGCCCGTCGCAGTTAAGCGAGCTGACTCCGCTGCAAATTGCGCAGGACCTTAATTATCTCGTCGTTCTGGAGAACATCGACCCGCAGGATTGGGCAAAACCGGGGGCCGACATCATCCTGCAGCGCATCAAACAGCAACGGCGCGATGGCAGCATTATCTTGCTCCACGATGCCGGCGGGGATCGCTCGCAAACGGTCGAAGCACTTCCCCGCATTTTGGATTGGCTCCATACTCGGGGCGATACTGTGGTGCTCTTGAGCACGCTGCTTGGAACGACGCGTGACGCGGTCATGCCGCGATTGCAGCAGAGCGGTCAATCGCTCATCCGGCTGGTGAGTAGCACGGGATTCCGGCTTTATCATGGGATCGAAGAATTTCTTTGGGCGTTCATGATTGTGGCGACCGCGCTTGTGGTCATTCGGACGCTGGTCGTGATTTGGCTGGCTTATCGTTTTCGGCGCGGGCCGAAAGCGGATTTTGCCGAACCGATCAGCGTGATCATGTCTGCTTATAACGAAGGCAAAGTAATCGCGGAAACTTTGCGTGCCCTTCTCGACACGGAATACAAAGGCGATATTGAGGTCGTCGTAATTGATGATGGTTCGGGTGACAAAACCGCCGCGGAAATTGAGCGCTTCGCACATGTCGATCCACGCGTTCGTTTGTTGCAACAGGAAAATCGCGGCAAAGCGCGAGCGTTGCAGCGCGCTCTCTCCGCCATACGGCACGGAATTGTCGTGTTTGTGGATGCCGATACGCATTTTCAGCGCGACACGCTCCCACGTTTGCTGGAACCGTTTGCCGACGAGCGAATCGGCGCGGTTTCCGGTCATGCCAAGGTCGGCAACTTGCGCACGTTCATCGCGCGTTGCCAGGCGTTGGAATACACCTGCGGGTTCAATCTCGATCGCCGCGCCTACAATCGCTGGAATTGCATCACGGTTGTGCCTGGTGCGATCAGCGCAATTCGCAAGGGAGCGATCAATCAAGCGGGCGGCCTCAGTTTGCAAACGCTCGCTGAAGACACCGATCTGACTCTTT
>QHRC01000060.1:1361-7845 GCA_003219995.1 Verrucomicrobiota bacterium | reverse complement strand
ATTGCGCGGTTACAAAATGCATCGCGTCATGAACATTACGGATGTGGACGACAAAACGATCCGGGGTGCGCGGGAAGCGAAAATCCCGCTCCGTGAATTCACCGCACCGTTCAAGCAGGCATTCTTTAACGACATCGACACTTTGCGGATCAAACGGGCGGACGATTTTCCCACCGCCACCGATCAGCAATATATCGACAGGATGATTGCGATGATCGCTACCCTCATCACGCGCGGGCTCGCTTATCAAGCCGACGACAAATCGGTTTATTTCCGGATCAATAAATTTCCCGATTACGGCAAGCTCGCCCATTTCGATCTCACGCAATTGCAATCGACCGGCCGGGTGAAGCACGACGAATACGACAAGGAACACATCGGCGATTTCGCGCTCTGGAAAGCGTGGGACGAAGAAGACGGCGCCGTTGGCTGGGAAAGTCCGTGGGGACGCGGCCGGCCCGGCTGGCATATCGAATGCAGCGCGATGGCGACCGCCTTGCTCGGCGATGAGATCGACATTCACTGCGGCGGCGTCGACAATATTTTTCCCCATCACGAAGCGGAAATCGCGCAAAGTGAAGGCTGCACCGGGAAAAAATTTGTGCGCTACTGGCTGCATTGCGCGCATCTGCTGGTCGATGGACAGAAGATGTCGAAATCGCTCGGCAATTTTTACACGCTCGCCGACGTTCTCGAAAAAGGCTACACCGGCCGCGAAATCCGTTACGCGCTCATGCGGGTTCACTACCGCGCGCCGCTGAATTTCACCTGGGACGGAATGGAAGAAGCGCGACAATCGTTAGGTCGGATCGACGATTGGTTGATGCGATTGCGCGAATGTAGCGCAAGCGTCTCGCTTGCGAAAGGCAATGGGCGGCAAGCTGGAAGCTTGCCCTACACTTTTGAAGAAGCGCTCGACGACGATCTGAACATTTCCGCGGCGCTCGGTTTTTTGTTCGAAACAATTCGCGAAACAAATCGCGCGATGGATCGAGGTGAAGTCGATCCTGCCTCGGCCAATGTGTGGTTGAATTGGTGGGAACGCGTCGATTCCGTGCTCGCGATCGGCCACGGCGAAGACGAAATTCCGGCGGAGATTTCGCAACTGGCCAGAGCGCGCGAACAAGCAAGGCTTGCAAAAGATTGGCGAAAAAGTGATGAATTGCGCAACGAACTAAACGCGCGCGGCTGGGAAACGCGTGATACGAAGGATGGGCAGAAAATCACGCGGCGCGCCGGCACTTAGTTCACAAGAGATGTTTGCGCCTGCTGAATTTCTTAGCCTCAAACATACGGCTCATCCGAAGTTGTTTGAGAACCAGAATTATGTTTGGGACGCGCTCAAACAAATCGCCAGTTATCTGCAATTCCGCCTCAAGCCTGGCGTAATGGGCAAGCTGGTGGGGAAACCATTCGTCAGTAGCGCGGTCTTCATCGGTCGCGGAACAATTGTCGAGCAAGGCGCGATCTTGAAAGGCCCGGCCTGGATTGGCGAAAATTGTGAGATCCGCAGCGGTTGTTACGTGCGCGAGAACGTCGTGGTGGGCGATGGCGTGGTTATGGGAAACTCGTGCGAATTTAAAAATTGTATCCTTTTCGACGAAGTACAGACGCCGCATTTCAATTATGTGGGCGACTCGATCCTGGGCTATCGCGCGCATCTCGGCGCGGGCGTGATTCTCTCAAACGTTAAACTCGATCATACTGAAATTTCGGTCGCGACACCGGAAGGAAGCATTGCCACGGGGCTAACGAAATTCGGAGCGATTGTCGGAGACCGGACCGAAATTGGTTGCAACGCGGTCATCAATCCCGGTTCTATTTTAGGAACTGATTGTCTCGTTTACCCCGGCGTAAATTTTCGCGGCGTCTTGCCGCACGGAACCGTGGTCAAGTTACGGCAGGAGCTTCAAACCCTGGAACGGCGCGATCAAAGAAAAAGTTAGCGTTCCAAAAGTGCTAAAGGATTCAGTGTAGCGGATGAAGTGAGGGTTTATCCAAAGCTACGCCTTGGCTCCGGCTCGAGGGCTTCGCCCTTAACCCTTGCGGTTACGCGCCCCACCGGTCCAACATTGTTCGAATCGCCCTTGTGCGAACGAACAGGACCGGGCCGCGTCCGCGATAAGGCGATTATTCGCAAGCTGGCGGATGGGAGGGGATTCGAACCCCTGGTGCCTTTCGGCACACACGCTTTCCAGGCGTGCACAATAGACCGCTCTGTCACCCATCCCCATCTCTATGTTGTAGCGGCGATCGATGACTGTCACCGTTTTTGGGGTTCCGGCACTCACAGAGAGCCGCTACAGTTCCTAAAGTTGCAATCGCTGGAACAATTCGTCGAGCGGCAGTTGGATGCCGATGTAAAATTCGCCGAAATCCGCGTACTCAGCGCTCACCCGATCGAAGCGCATTTTGTAAACGATCGCCTTGATCTGAAAAGTATCGCGCGCGAACAGCGTCACGCCCCACTCGGCGTCGTCCAGACCGGTCGAACCAGTGATAAGCTGTTTGACTTTGCCGGTAAATTCGCGCCCAACCGCGGCATGTCCTTTCATCAACTTGCGCCGTTCTTCATAGGGCAGCGCGTACCAGTTTCGCTGGCCGCCGCGACGCTTGCTCATATTATAAAAGCAGACGATTGGCCAATCCGGCAGCTTCGGGTAGACGCGCTCCTCCCGATATTTTTTCATTCGTTCGCGAAACGAATTCATTGCTTCGGTAAATTTCTCCGAACTTGGTTCCAGCTTTTGTTCCTTTTCCAAGGTCTGCGCGTATTCTTCGTCGGTTGTGATGTATTCGCTTTCCTCGGTAAGCGAGAGATAACTGTAAACCGGGCTTAGAACATCCGGGCGGAGCGAAAGCGAAAGTTGCTTGTCGATCTTGTTGGCGATTTGCAAATCCGGCGTGATTAATACGAAGCCGAGGTCTGCTTTCGGTGTCATGACACTCAGCGTAAGCAACTGTGTCGAGTCCATCGCGCGAATTTCCTGGACGAGCGACACCAGATTTGTCTTCGCCGTGTTCTGTTCTTCGCGACTGAGCAATTGCCATTGCCCGTACTCAATCCGGTAAAACAAATGCAGGCAATGCCAGCCTTCTTCCGGGACAAGCCCGGCGTTTTTGTCGGTCATCGCGCTAGTTTCATCCGTCGTGTCCGCCGGTCAAGCTGCTGCGAGGTGTAGCTGCCGTTGTTCTTGGCGGCAGTCTTGAAACCTTCTGCCGCCAGAGACGGCGAAAGCTGCAACGATGTCGATCTTACGACGGCGCCGGCGTCTCCATTTTCGGCAGATGCGCGACACAATATTCCTCGCCGTCGCGCGCAACGCGAAAGTCGAGATTGGGATCGCTTAATTCGGTCGCGCCGCACACCGCGCACTTATGCAGCGGTTCTGTTTCGCTTCGCGATTGCACTTCGAAACGCCGACGTCGCGAAGAGACTTCGTGGCGATGGCGCACTTCGTAGACAATTTCCGGCCCGAAAAAGATCAGATAATTGCCCAACGCTGCCACTGTCGCCATGCGGTACGAGTTCGAGTTCACAAAAAATCCGAGCAATAAGAACGCGGCGGAGACCCATGCCACCCATTTGATTTTGACCGGCAAAATAAAGAACACATAAATAACTTCATCGGGATAGAACCGCGCGAAGGCGTAAAACAACGACGCGATCAACATCGTGTTGGAAAAGTTACTGCCGAAGAAAAGCGCGGCGGCGGTTGTGCCAATCATCCCGACGAGGAAATAAAGAGTCAGTCGAAACGGTCCCCATGCCCGCTCGAGTCCCTCGCCGATGAACCAAAGAAACCAGAGGACAAAAATGATCCACAAAAAGCTGAACGTTTGCGGAATGAAAATGTAAGTGACAAGTCGCCAGATTTCGCCATGGCGGACGCGCTCCGGGTTGAGGTCGAGCGCGGATATGAAATCCGGATTCAAGCGCACAAGGAGGAAGATGAGCGCGCTGAATGCAACCATGATGCGGACCAGTCCAGGGATTCCGAGAAATCCAAAACGGCGCTCGAGTGTGTCCAGCCAACGCATTTGTCCGCCACGGTAGAGGAACGCCGTGCCGCTTCAAGGTGGATCGGTCGCTCCGTCGGGCGATGCTGCTTAAGCGGGTCTGCCGCCAAATTCTTTCGCATCGAGCAAGGGACTGCTCGATCCACCTTTGACTGAGCAGACGCGACGTTTAGCTTCCACGCGTGACTGCGACAGCGCAGAAAAAGACACCGCTTTACGACGAACATGTCCAGCGCGGCGGGAAGATGATTGCGTTTGGCGGCTGGCTCATGCCGGTCCAATACACCAGCATCGTCGAGGAACATCGAACGGTGCGGAGCAATGTCGGCATGTTCGATATCTCGCACATGGGGCAATTGATTGTCGATGGAAGCAGCGCACGTCAGTGGCTGAACAAGATGCTGACAAACAACATCGACAGATTGGACATCGGGTTGGGCCAATACACCTTTTTGCTCAACGAAGGCGCTGGAATTATCGACGACTTGATCGCTTATCGAATCAGCGAAGAAAAATTTCTACTAGTGGTGAACGCATCGCGGACGGATGAAGATTTTGCGTGGCTAGATCGACATCGTGTGGAGAATGTCGAGCTACGGAATCGCAGTGCGGAATTTGGCGGTGTCGCCGTTCAAGGTCCGCGCGTGGTCGATCTTTTTCACGAGCTGCTTGGCGACGACGTCGATCTTCCGGCGCGAAATCAGATTGTCGATTTTAGGTTGGAAGGAATGAGCGTCACCATTGCGCGTACGGGTTATACCGGTGAGGATGGGGTTGAGGTTTTCTTTTCCGCGAGCGACGCGCCAAAACTTTGGAATCTCGTTCTGGAAAAAGGGGAACGATTCGGAATCAAACCATGCGGACTCGGCGCGCGCGACACGTTGCGATTGGAGATGTGTTATCCGCTCAACGGCTCCGACCTCGGTTTTTTTGTCGATCTAACGAAGCCGGATTTCATCGGTCGCGAAGTTCTCCGGCAGACGAAAGAAAATGGCCCACGAGAAAAACTTGTGCCGTTTCGGATGAAAGATAAAGGGCCGCCGCCGCGTCCGCATTATTCCGTCTTCAATAACGGCGAACGCATCGGCGAGGTGACCAGTGGCACGCTTTCGCCGAGCTTGAACTGGGGCGTCGGGATGGCGTATGTCTCTGCGCCGCACGCGAAGATCGGATCGAAAATCGAGATCGAAATTCGCGGGCAAAAATTCCCGGCCACGATCGAAAAGAAACCGCTCTACAAAAAACCATGAATGTTCCCGACGATTTGCTTTACACCGAAAGCCACGAATGGATTAAGCGCGAAGGCGAGAATGTGCGCGTCGGCATCACCGACCACGCCCAGTCGGAATTGACCGATGTCGTTTATGTCGAGCTGCCAAAGAAAGATCGACAAGCGAACGCTAAAGAGCCGATCGCAGTGGTGGAATCAGTTAAAGCCGCGAGCGACATTTATGCGCCGGTGAAAGGCACAGTGGTCGACGCGAACAAAGCGCTTGAATCAAATCCGGCCCTCATTAACACCGACCCATTCGGCGAAGGTTGGATCTTCGTCCTCAAGATCGACAACGCGGACGATCTCAAACAATTGAAAGACGCGGCGGCATATCGGAAACAAATCGGTTAAGTTCAATTCAAATCGCAACTGAATCGACGCTGCGGAAAACGGCTGGGTTGATTGAGAACATGAAGAAAACGTCCAACGCTCAGCGTCCGACGTTCAATGTGCGGGAAGCCAACGGCTTCCCCTACAGAGGTTCATGGGTGTAATCTTTGGGGAAGAGCAGGTACTCGACGCCGCGGAGAACTTCCTCCATGCGAATGGGCGCGGCAAAAAAACTATAGCCGCAGAGAATGCCGCCGGAAATCATTTGACTCTCTGACTTGAGGCTGCTCAAACGAAGTAGCGGCGTGTCCCGAAGCAGAGCATCCGTCTGAATTTGCCGCTCGAGAACTTGTCCGTTGCGACTGGTTGCAGCAGTGTCGAGCAAGATTAAATCCGGCTGAAAGGAATGCGCAGTCTGCAATGCCGACTGGTCATCGTGTTCCTCCTTGATCAGATATTTGCCGGCGTTTTCCAGAGCTTGCCTGACGAGTCGCGTGACGCGCGGCTCATGATCGATCACCAGAATTTTCTTGGGAAATTTGATCATAGGGGATTGATTGTTTCCGACCTAACGAGCAGCCGATGTGCCAACGCTGCCGTGGCCTAAGCTTCCAACTTGGGTCTGGCAACTTAGAAAGTTGCCCACATCAAAGCAAGCTGGAGACAGTGTTGATGAGCAGCGCAAGGATCACCGTGTTAAAGCCGAAGGAAAGGCCACTGTGCAGCAGCGTCAGGCGCCGCATTCTCCTCGAGGTAATCTGAACATCCGAGACCTGACAGGTCATGCCGACGACAAACGAGAAATAGGCGAAGTCGAAATAATCCGGCGGGCGGCCTCCCGGAAATGAAAGACCGCCGGCA
>QHRC01000060.1:0-1354 GCA_003219995.1 Verrucomicrobiota bacterium | reverse complement strand
CGCAACCCGAACACCGTGTGCACGACCGACCAGGAAGAGACGACCGTGGCGAGAGCGAGAACCAAATGGACCGTGAGATGACCACGTAACGCGGCCTTATTCGCACTGATCAGAAAACCTACAGCAAAAAGCGCGGCACAAGCGGCGCCGACGACAAAAATAAAAATCACCAACCGGCTGAGATCCTGTTCTTTGGCACGCGAACGCAGTTTGTGGACCGGCGTCGTTAAAATTGTCAGCCACGCGAGCAGAAGCACACAAAACGCAATCGCATCCCAAGTCGCGATCGTTTCGGTGGAAAGGCGGACGCGGCCACGCAAAAAAAGAAAAACGACGATGCCACCGGCGAACGCGATAAACAAACGATGCCGCGCGTCCAGCCGCGAAATCAAAGCGAGAACGCGCACCATAGGTCAGCCAGTTAAATAACATCCGCCGAGCGAGGCAAGCCGAACTCGCGCTTTCCCTTCGGCGGCGCTGTGCTTACTTTCAAGTTTCTCCATGACCAGCAAACCGAAACAGCCCAGCGCCGCGTTGAACTTTGAAACCGCGATGAATCGGCTGGAGGCGATCGTGGAGCAGATGGAGTCCGGCAAATTGCCCCTGGAGGATTTGATTGTTCGTTACGAAGAGGGAATGAATCTGGTGAAAATTTGTCAGGAACGACTTGCCAGCGCCGAGCAAAAGATCGAAATCATTGCCCGCGACAGTGCCGGCAAACCGATCGTGAAAGATTTTGAGCCGGCGGCGGAAACAAAGATCGACGACGAAGCGGCCGATGAAAGGGGAGAACAAATCCACGCGTCTGCTCGAAGGGATCCGTTCGCCTGTGGATATCAAAGCGCCGCGCGAACAAGACCTGCCGCAACTTGCACAGGAGGTACGCGATGAGCTGATCAAGGTTCTTTCCCAAACAGGGGGCCATCTCGGACCGAATCTCGGCGTCGTCGAATTGACGATTGCCTTGCATCGCGTATTCGACACGCCGCGTGACCGCTTCGTCATGGATGTGAGTCACCAAGGTTACGTGCATAAAATGTTTACCGGACGCCTCGATCGTTTTCACACGATGCGGCAATACGGCGGTCTCAACGGTTTTCTTTTGCGCACGGAAAGCGAGCACGATTGCTATGGCGCCGGCCACGCGGGAACAGCGCTCTCCGCTGCGCTCGGTATGGCGGTGGGCCGCGATTTGAAGGGAGATGACGAACACATCGTGGTCGTGGCGGGCGATGCGGCGTTTACGTGTGGAATCAGTTACGAGGCGCTCAACAACGTAAAAACGAACACAAAGCGCTTCATCGTGGTGCTGAACGACAACGAGTGGTCGATCGCGAAAAACGTGGGCGCGATC
>QHRC01000059.1 GCA_003219995.1 Verrucomicrobiota bacterium | reverse complement strand
TTGGTGATGGCGGGTGAGATTGTGATGCGCAACGCGAGCGCGAGAAGTGTGCGTGTTTTGCCAGTTGATTCGGAGCACAATGCGATTTTTCAATGTTTGGATGGTCGCGCGTCCGAAGTCCGCCGAATAATTTTGACGGCGTCGGGCGGACCGTTTCGCGAAATACCGGCGGAAGAGTTTGTGGATGTTGGGCCGGAGCAGGCCCTCAAGCACCCGACTTGGAACATGGGGCCGAAGATCACGATCGATTCAGCCACCTTATTTAATAAAGGACTCGAGATGATCGAGGCGCACTGGTTATTCGGTGTGGAAATGAAGCGCGTCGAAGTGGTGATTCATCCGCAAAGCATTGTCCATTCGATGGTCGAATTCGCCGATGGCTCGACCCTGGCGCAATTGAGCTACTCGGACATGTGTTTTCCGATTCAATATGCAGTCACATGGCCGGACCGGGTGCCAAACACGCTGCCGCCACTCGATTTTGAAAAATTGTCGAAGCTGGAATTTTTCCCGCCGCGTTACGATGATTTTCCGGCCCTTAATCTTGCGCGCCGCGCCGGCGAGATGGGCGGCACTCTGCCGGCCGTTATGAACGCGACGAATGAGATCGCGGTTGCGGCTTTTTTAGATCGACGAGTACGGTTCCCGGAAATCTGGCAAATCGTCCAGTCGGTGATGAACCGCCACACGAGCGTTGCGCATCCCGATCTCGATGCGATATTGGCCGCCGATCAATGGGCGCGCGAGCAAGCGCGTGCGGTCGTTTCGGGCTGATTTCAATCATGATTCTTCACATCGGACGGATTATCCTCATCGTGATCGAGGTCGTCGTGCTTTTCAATCTGCTCATCGTCGTGCATGAGCTCGGGCATTTTTTGGCGGCACGCTGGCGCGGTTTGTATATCGAGAAATTCGGGGTCTGGTTTGGCAAGCCGCTCTGGAAAAAAACAATCAACGGAGTGCAGTATTCCCTTGGTTCGCTGCCCTTCGGTGGCTTCGTGGCGCTGCCGCAACTCGCGCCAATGGACATAATCGAGGGCAAAGCCGATCTCGACCGGGCGAAACTGCCAAGAATCTCGGCGCTGGACAAGATTATCGTTGCATTCGCGGGGCCACTTTTCAGTTTCGGCCTCGCTGTCCTTTTTGCGGTGATCATTTGGACGGTCGGACGTCCGGTGAGCGAATCAGAAACCACGACGACGATAGGGTACGTCATCCCTGAATCGCCCGCGGAGCAGGCTGGCTTGAAAGCGGGGGATAAGATATTGGCGGTGGATGGGAAAGCCGTGACCCGCTTTGGCGGCATGGGTGATGACAGCATTTCATGGCGGGTCATTCGGAGCGAAGGCGAAACAATTCCGATTACGATCGAGCGCGTTTCGGAGGGTCGCGTGGAAAGAAAAACGGTCGAGGCGCGCCCGATCATTCCAGAAACAAAACCGTGGACGCGCAAAGGGTTTCGCCAAATCGAGATTTTGCCGGCCGAAACGCCAGTGATCGCGAAAGTCGAACCGGACAGCCCGGCCGCGAAAGCCGGGTTGCAGCCTGACGATTCAATTGTGGCCATCAACGAAGAGCGGCTTTATCACATTCTCGGAATCGCGGATTATATTCGCAGTCATCCGAACGAGCCGCTTACACTTATGCTCGAGCGTCGTGGCCAAGAGCTTCGCGTTCCCTTTGAGCCGGGCAATCCGGCGGTCGGCGTTGTCGTCGAAAATAGCCCGGCCGCGCGAGCTGGTTTGCAAAAGGGCGACGTAGTGGTGGCAATTGATGGCCAGAAAGCAAAGAGCGCACTGACCGTTTCCGATTACATCAAACGTCATCCCGGGCGACCGATCACGATGTCGATCTTGCATGGCAATGCTCAACGCGAGGTGACGATTACGCCGGAAGTGCCGCAGGGCGAAAAAACCGCGCGGATCGGCATTCAATGGGAAGAGGATTTCGGGATCGTGCTCGATGAATACGGCAGAATGACCGTGAAACATCCCCGGCCGGTGGAACAAATCCGCGCTGGCATGTGGTCGATCTTTAATACCATCGGCGCTGTCGCTTCGCCGAGGTCTGATGTGCGACTGCAGCATATGAGCGGGCCGGTGATGATGCTGCGTGTCTATTATGTGATGTTTGAGAACCGGGAAGGCTGGCGCATGGCGCTCTGGTTTAGCGTCGTACTCAATGTAAATCTTGCGTTGCTTAATTTGCTGCCCATCCCTGTCCTCGATGGCGGCCACATTCTGCTGGCACTCGTCGAAGCAGTCCGGCGGCGTCCGGTGAACATGCGCGTTTTGGAAGTCGTGCAGACTGCCTGCGCCGTCCTGATCATTGGCTTTATGGTCTATATCGCCTTTTTCGACGTGCAGGACCTATTCGGGAGCAAACGCGACAGACCCAAGTTTTTGCCAAAAGCGACACCTGCTAAATCGGAGCAGCGATAGCGGCGTGTCGTTGCGCGGTGGTTTCGCGTTCGTTACCTTGCGGTTGTGAATGCGGCAATGACGACAACGGCATTTGAACTAAACGGCTATCGCGTGGTGAAAACTTTCGGGGTTGTCCGCGGAATTATCGTGCGATCGCGTTCGATTTTCGGAACGATCGGCGCGGGACTGCAAACGCTCGTTGGCGGAAACATCACCATCTTCACGGACCTTTGCGAGAAAACCCGCGAGCACGCACTCGAGTTTTGCTTGAAACATGCCCACGCCGTGGGCGCGAACGCGATCATCGAGTTGCGTTACGATGCGACCGAGATCATGCAGGGCGTGACGGAAGTTTTGTGTTACGGCACCGCCGTGCTGGTCGAGCCTAATCCGGTTTAGCGAATGAAGTATTGTGAAAATCCGCTGGTCTATCACCGCCGCGCCACGCGCGAGGTGATGGTGGGCAACGTCGGAATCGGCGGGGTGAATCCGATCCGCGTTCAATCGATGATCACGTGCGACACGATGGACACGGAGATGTCGATCCAGCAGACGATGGAGTTGGCGGCGGCCGGTTGCGAGATTGTGCGCATCACCGCGCCGACGGTGAAGGACTCGCGCAACCTCGAGCAGATCGTAAAAGGTTTGCGTGAGCGCGGCTGCGCTGTGCCGATCGTGGCCGATATTCATTTCAAACCGGACGCGGCGATGGAAGCAGCCAAGTGGGTGGATAAAGTTCGGATCAATCCCGGGAATTATGCCGACTCGAAAAAGTTTTTGATCCGCGAATACAGTGACGAGCAGTACGCGGCAGAACTAAGTCGAATTCGCGAGCGTTTCACTCCACTTGTCGATCTTTGCAAGAAGCGCAGGATCGCGATGCGGATCGGGACAAATCATGGCTCGCTTTCCGATCGTATTATGAACCGTTACGGCGACACGCCGCTCGGGATGGTGGAGAGCGCGCTCGAGTTCGCCCGCATCGCGCGTGATCTCGATTATCACGCGTTCGTCTTCTCGATGAAGTCGAGTAATCCAAAGGTGATGATCGCGGCGTATCGACTGCTCGTTGCGCGCCTGAATGAAGAAGGGCCGGACTGGAATTATCCGGTGCATCTCGGCGTGACCGAGGCGGGCGAAGGCGAAGACGCACGAATCAAAAGCGCAATCGGGATTGGGTCGCTTTTGGCGGATGGAATCGGCGACACGATCCGCGTGTCACTGACCGAGGACAGCATTCACGAAATTCCGGTGGCGAAGGCGCTTATCGAAACCGGAAACCGGATTGCGGAT
>QHRC01000058.1 GCA_003219995.1 Verrucomicrobiota bacterium | reverse complement strand
GAAATTAAAGAGACAGGCCGCACTTTTGCGGAAAACGCGATCGCCAAAGCGGTCAATGTCTCACGCGCAGTTGTCAATCTTGTCGTGGGGGAAGATTCCGGATTGGAAGTGGATGCGCTGGGCGGTGCGCCGGGAATTCTGTCCGCTCGTTACGCCGGCGAGAGAGCAACTGCTCGCGACAACATCAACAAGTTGCTGCGCGCGCTTGCCGGAACCAGTCCAGCTCGAACGCGTCGATTAGCGCGCTTTCGCTGTGTGCTCGCATTGGCACGCGGTGGCAAATTGCTCGGCACTTTCGAGGGACTCATCGACGGGATAATTGTCGATGCAGCACGCGGCACAAACGGTTTCGGCTACGATCCGGTTTTTGTTCCCAACGGATTCGATCAGACTTTTGGCGAACTGCCTGCCGAATTGAAAAACCGGATCAGTCACCGGGCACAAGCGATTCGCGCGCTTCGTGCTCGGCTTCCAGCGATCATGGTTTGGCAGGCGGGGGTGGAGGGCCGGGGGGCTGACCGGCCGGAGCGCCCGGAGCCGCCGCCGCTCTGATTTGATATCCTACTTTCGTGATCCCGACGGAACGCACTTTGTCGAGCACCGAAATTACGTCGCCGTGCATGGCCATCATGTCCCCGCTGATTGAGACTTTAATGTTCGGGTTCGCCTGATGAAGCTGATAAAGGCGCGGCAACACTTGGTCCTCCGGCACAATCTGATCGTCAAAAGTAATCGCATTCCCCTCGAGCACCTTTATAGAAACGTAATCTTTTACCTCGGTTGGCGGCAGCGCCATTGCAGCCGGCAGATTAACCCGAATACCCTTCATGTGGGTCTGGCTCAAGCTAACCATCATGAAACTGGCGAGGAGAAAGAACATGACGTCGATCAATGGAATAATCTCAATGCGGGCTCGTTTGTGCGGAATGGGCGAGGAAAGTTGCATGGGAAATCAGTAGGATGCGCCGGTCATTGTGAAGGTGATCGGAATTTTTACTTTTGAGACCGTCCCAGGTCGAAATCGCCACTGCTTGAACGCGCTCACTGCGGCGTTATCCAGTATCGGATTGCCGATGCTTTGCGCCATGGTGGCATCGCTGACGCTGCCGCTCGCGGTGTCGACCGAGACCACGCAAACCCCGCTACCTGTAACGTGGCGCGAACGCGCCTCATAAGGATATTGGGGACGCGGCGCGAAAGTGGCCAGAGCCTTGGCGCTAGATATCGACATCGGACCTGGCGCTTTGATTGGTACTACTCTCGCCGGCCTTGGCTGGCGCGGCGGCGGTGTTCTCTCCTCGACATACTCGGGCTTGGTTTCCGGTACCTCCGGCGGAGGCGTCGCCACCGGAACCTCCTGCGGAGGCGGCGTCGGTTCCGGCGGTGCCTCCATCGTGGCCTCGACGACCGCTGTCGGAATATCGGAAAGATCGACTGGCGGCGGCTCGCGTTTCATCGCTGCAACCACGGCTCCGATGTGTATCACGACTGCGCCACCAAGAGCGGTCCACAGATGCCATCTGGGAGGCGGTCGGAAGAGCAACGGTTGAGCCATAACTTCTCCTAATGTGGTATCGGCGCCGCCGGGACTGCCTTGGCAGCCTCGCTTTTGATCTCAAACGCGATCTTGTAGAAGCCGGCCGCGCGCAGGATATCCAGCAAATGAATGACATTGCCGTGGACCGTGCCGCGATCGCCGCGGAGAAACACCTTCGCTTCGGGGTTTTCCTGATACACCTTTTGCAAGCGCGGCAGCATTTCATCCCAGCCCACCTCTTGCTTGTCGAAGAAGTAGTGCCCGTCTTTATCAACAGAGACGCTGATGTAATCCTTCTTCGACTGCGTCTCACCCGAGACGCCGGTGGGCAGATTGACCTTGATGCCTTTCATATGCACCTGGCTCAAGCTCACCATCATGAAGCTGGCCAGGAGAAAGAACATGACGTCGATCAACGGAATGATCTCGATCCGCGCTTTCTTGTGAGGAATGGGAGAGGCGACTCTCATGGGTTGGCTTGAGCGATTGCCCGCGTTTAGCGCGTGGTCGTCATTTCCGCCTCGCGTTTCGCCTTTACGTTCGCTTCCAGCATCACCTCCAGGTTCGTAGCCGCAGTTTGCAGTTCGAACTCCAAGTTAGACACTCGAGAAGTGAAAAAGTTAAACGGAACCAACGAGAAAATCGCGATGCCAAGACCGCACGCGGTGGCGATGAGCGCTTCCGCGATGCCGCCGGTGACCGCTTGCACAGCGAGTTCTTCGTTGCCGAGAAAACTGAATGAACGAATCAGACCGGTAATCGTGCCCAACAGACCGAGCAACGGTGCGAGCGTCACCAGTGTATCCATGACCACGAGAAAACGGCCAGCGCGTTTGATCTCGATACCGGCGGCCACTTGTAGCGCGCCTTGCAACGAAGCGTGCTGGTGATTGAGCCCGTTCCACATCATGCGCAGCACCGGATCGCGCGAACCACGGGAGAGCCGCGAAGCCTCGGCCACATCACCGGTTTCAATCGCGGTAAATACCTTCTCGATCAGCTTGGGATCGCGCCGGAACCAGCGACCTCCCCACCAAAAGATTCGCTCGATCACCACCGTGAGCCCAACAATCGACACGATAAGAATCGGCCACATGATCGGGCCGCCTTTGCGGAAGTTATCGATGAGAAAATTACCCGTGAACATGCCGGTGGCCTTCATTTCGGGAGCTGGCGATGCGGCGGGAGAAGCAGTGGTTGCCGGTGATGCGCTTAGGGTAGCGGAGACCGTCGTTCCCGGCGCGGGCGGAGCGCCAGCCGGGCCGACCGGAGATGTCCCGGGAGCCAGCGCCGGCGATGTGCCAGCAGCAGGCGGCGGAATCGGCGCTGCCGGATTCGGCGGTGCGGCGGAGACTTGCGGTGCGGCAGTCGCGGGCGCGTTCGCCGGCGGCGGCGCAGCGGGCTTATTTTGAGCAAACGCAGTCAACGCGATTACACTGAGACAGAGAGTAAGTAATGTTTTCATAATTGCGGCCAAGATTAAGTTACGAGCTCGGTTTCTATGGACATGTCTTTATCCCAAACAGGTTTATGGCGAGTCCAGCAAAACTTTTCACCTTTTTTTTTATTTTAACGCTTCGCTTCTCGAAGATTGCTACTTCTATCTTCGAATTATCTCCGCCCGCGGGATGTAAGGCAAGCTCAGTAAATCGGCGCGCGCCGTTAAAAAAAATGTCTGCCTGAGGCGTCAACCCGTCATCAGCGCGCCTTTCTCACGCCGTTTCGCAGCGGTGGCCAGTCGCCAATTTTCGCTTCCAGTTCATCGCCGTCCCGGATCGGCCCGACGCCGGACGGCGTTCCAGTCAAAATGACATCGCCAGGCGCGAGCGTGAGAGACTGGCTGGCGAAAGAGACAAGCTGCGCCACCGAATAAACCATCTGGCTTGTCCGAGCGCTTTGTTTGATTTCCCCGTTGTGGCGAAGCTCGATGGAGAGATCGTTCACATCGACATCGGCATACACAAACGGCCCGACCGGCGTGTAGGTGTCGAACGATTTGCAGCGGCCAAACTGTTTTTCGCTCTTCTGCAAATCGCGGTCGCTGATGTCCAGCCCGGTCGTGTAACCGAAGACATGATCGAGCGCGCGTAGCGAGGAAACATTTTTCGCGGTTGTGCCGATAACGACCGCAAGCTCAGTTTCAAAATCGGTTTGATGCTGTGGGAATGCGATCTCAATTATCCCATTGTGCGGTAAAAGCGAACTCGGAGCTTTGAACCAAATCAACGGTGAATCGAGCGGCGTCCGCTTCATCTCCGCGATGTGGTCCGCGTAATTGAGCCCGACCGCAATTAACTTCGACGGCGCGACCGGAAGATCGACATCTACATCTGCCAGTTTCACAATCTCATCCGTCCGTTCGACACCCGTCCAGTACGGCTTTTCGAGAATGTGAACGTCGCGGCCGATGATCTCGCCGTAGCAAAACTTCTTCCCTGATCTGAAGCCGCCGAACGTGCGCATGCCAGATCAAACCGGTCCGGCGAGAATCTGTCGAGCCGACAAATTCGACGGCGCCGCGGAGCGGCGCCCGAACAAAAGAGCTATCTCTAACGGTCTTCTGCTCCGGGATCGAAAATGCGCTCCCATCTTTACGTCTAAACCAGAATGCGCTGGAGGAGCCGCCATCCAGATTGAGCGCGCGCTGAATTTTAAAATCGTTTGTTGGCTGAGAAGCGAGGATATTTGCCAGGTCGGCCAGCGTCACATCCGAGCAAAATCCGAGCGCGGCGCGGTCGCCAGCCCCAACCGCCGCAAATGTCCTGCGTGCCGCGCGCGTCGCTTCGAGGCCACGAACGGCGCGGGCAAAATCGACAATCATTGGTCCACACTCGACCGCGGAGTCGATTTTTTGCGCACGTGAGAATTCTCGAAGCCGTGCAATTTGAATTTTACCGCGCGATGCGATCAGCACTCCCGAAAGCAGACGCGCTCGCTGGAGCGGCGCGATTATTTCCCGATCGGCAATGAGCAACCCGATGGGTTTGTAGTCGGGATCGAAGTAGCCTCCGTTGACGCTGGCGAGACATTTTTCCGCTCGCATCGCTTCGGCAAGATCGATCCGCGGGTCGGCCGGTTGATCAATAATGCGCAGGGTGAATGACTTTGCTGAAAAGAGTGCAAGTTCCATCGACGCGCGCTCATCGGTCGCGGATTCTTCCAGAATAACGTATCGACGTTCAAGTCCCGGCGCTGAGGAAGATTCGGTTTGCGCGGAAATTACTTTCCACTCGGCGCCCGAAACCGTCGCGACCAGCGCGAAAAGGATCGCGGCGCTAAATCTTCGCACCGTACTTGTCGATCAAAGCTTGAAACCGTGGATCGTTTCGCAACGGGTCCCAAATCGGATTTACTTTCAAACCCTGTACGGTGACAGCGCTCGGTCGGTTCAACAATCCGTCCAGGATTTCAATCGCGCGACCGTTGTCGCCAAGAATGGCGTGAACTTCGGCCACTCCAGCCGCAATTTCCGGGCCGCCAAAGGCGTCTTTGCTCTCCGGAAGCAATTCGGTGGCACGCCGCGCTTCAGCCAGCGCGGCATCTTTTTCTCCGAGAAAAGCGAGGACCTTGGCAAGCTGAATAAGCGTGTCGGGCGAATCGGGACCCTGTTTCAGCTGCGCTTCGAGGAGGCCTTTTGCTTGCAGGAAGGCGGCCCGCGCGCCGGTTTCGTCCTGGAGCGCTTTTCGCGCAAACCCGATGAGATAATATTTAGCACACAATTTTGCGGGAATCGATGTGAAGAGATCGTCTGGCAGGCTTTCCGCTTCGCGCAATCCTTCTTTGTATTTTCGTTCCAAAAGAAAAACGTCCGCTCGCGCGCCGGTGACCCAAAGTTTTTCCTCGTTGTTCATCGGCATCGATTTCACGGTCTGAAATGCTTTCTCCGAAACGCTCAGATCGCCTTTTTCGGCGATAGCCAGCTTGGACTTGATCTCCCAAAGTCCCACCCCTGCTGGGTTAATTTGGAGGCCGCGGTCGATCGCTTTATTAGCTGCATCGAAATCTCGCAGCATCTCGTAATTGAGAGCGAGATTCTGCAGCACCCAGCTGTCTTTCGGATTTAGACCGGCAGCCTTTTTGAGGCTGGCAGTGGATTCCGACCATTTTCCCATGCGGCGCTGGATCGCGCCCAGCGCGAGATAACCTTCGGCTTCGTTGGGCAAACCGCGCTGCGCGATTTCGAATTCTTTCAGCGCCGCCTCGAAATCGTTGTCGCCGTAATAAAGCGAAAACCCCATCGCGAGGTGCGCCTCCGGCAGGTCGGGCTGTAATTGCAACGCTTGCTCCGCGAGAGCGCGGGCTTTTTCGCGCCGTTCCCGAGTTGGATCATAGGTGTGGACGATCCAACTTTCCAACTGCGAGTACCACGCGAGAGCGAGCGCAAATTTCGGGTCGAGCTCGATGGCCCGCGCATAAAGCTGCTCGCTTTGTTTCAATTTCCCGATGTCCTCGACGGCGTTCTGGAGATTATGCGCCTGGACAAAAGCGAGATAGGCCTCGCCATTCTGCGTTGGTTTCTTCTCGATTTGCGCCTTTTCCGTGGGCGAAAGCTTTGCCTGCAATTCCCCTGCAATTTTTTGGGCGAGATCGGTTTGAATTGCGAAAACGTCCGTCAGGTCGCGATCGTAATCGTTCGCCCAAAGATGTTCGTCGGTTGTCGCGTCGATCAGCTGCACGTTGACGCGCACGCGATTTCCGGCGCGGCGCACGCTACCCTCGAGAATCGTCGAGACGCCGAGAGCTTTTCCGATGTCGCGCACATTCGGCGCGTGTCCGCGATACGACATGACTGAAGTGCGCGAGATTACCTTCAGGTCACCGA
>QHRC01000057.1 GCA_003219995.1 Verrucomicrobiota bacterium | reverse complement strand
GGCCATAACCTACGCCGGCCTGCGACAATTCGACGATGCTCACTTGATGGTGAATCGCGCCCTGGCGATCACGCCTGACGATCTCAATACGCTGGCCGGAAAAGCGAGCTTCTACCAAGCGCAGGGCGATCTCAACGCAGCCTGGCGATTGCTTAGTCCACACCCCTTCCCACGGACCGAGTGGGCCGGCCTCATCTACTACCAGCAGTATTACTTGCAGCGGGACTACGACAAATTAATCGCGGAACTTGGGGTCTACGATCTCGCGGACAAGAACCTTCCGCCGGTAATCGTGTTATGGGTTCAGGCCACCCTTGGGAATCTCTATCTGCTCAAAGGGCAAGGAGAGCTCGCGGCCCCGTATGCGGAAAAAGTACGACGCGCGATAAAAGAACTTCAGGCACAGAATATCGTTCTGCCGGAAGTTTATCGCATATTGATTGAGTTTGCTGCCCGATTGAGGGATCGCGACCAAGTCGAGGACGAAATCGCGTTTATTCTCGCCTACACCCGAGATAATCAATGGCTACTGCCCAGTTCAGAATACGATGCTGCTCGTGGATACGCAGTGCTCGGCGATCTGGAGAAAGCGTTGACGCTGCTGCAGGATTCGCTCGCAAAGCCGAACGGCACGACTGTAGCCACCTTGCGTTTGGACCCGGCATGGGACGGAGTTCGCAACGATTCGCGCTTCCAAAAACTGGCGAATGCCAAGCCATGAACCTGCTAAACCTCTTCGCCGAACTGAAGCGGCGCAACGTTTACAAAGTCGCCGTTGCTTACGTAGTCGCCGGCTGGGCTCTTGCTCAGGGTATCGCGCAGGTTTTTCCAGTTTTCGATGTTCCGAATTGGGTCGTTCGTGTGATTGTTCTGCTCATTGTGATCGGATTTCCGATCGCGCTCGTTCTTGCCTGGGCGTTTGAGCTCACGCCCGAGGGACTGAAGAGAACGGAAACAGCGGATGCTGCCCACCAGCACTCCAGCAGTCGGGTCTGGATTTACGTCGTGATTGTCGGCGGCGCGATATCCATCGGTTTATTTTTCCTGGGCCGCTACACCGTGCAGCGTGCGTCTACTAACGCTGTCGTCACCAACAAGTCGATCGCTGTTTTGCCCTTTGAGAATCTCAGTGACGACAAATCAAATGCTTACTTTGCAGATGGCATTCAGGAGGAAATCCTGACCCGACTAGCCAAGGTAGCCGACCTTAGAGTGATCGCGCGCACATCGACCGAACGTTACAAAAGTTCGCCGGAGAATTTACCGCAAATCGCCCAACAATTGGGGGTGGCGCACATTTTGGAAGGCTCCGTGCAAAAGGCGGCCGAAAAAGTGCGAGTCAGTGTTCAGTTGATCAACGCCTCAACGCAAGCGCATCTCTGGGCGGAAACTTACGATCGAAATTTAACGGATATATTCGCAGTCGAAAGCGACATCGCTAAGACCATCGCCGACACGTTGCAAGCTAAGCTGAGCGATCCTGAGCAACACGCAATCACGGCGCGGCCGACTGAGAACGCAGAAGCGTATCAGCTTTATCTCAAAGGCAGATATTTCTGGAACAAGCGGACTGGCGCCGACCTAAAAACGGCGATCGATTATTTCCACCAGGCGATTGGTATCGACACAAACTATGCGCTGGCTTATGCCGGGCTGGCAGATGCCTACGGGCTACTCTCGGGCTTTGGCGCGGCCAGTCCAAAAGACAGTTTGCCCCAAGCCAAAGCGGCTGCCAAGAAAGCGCTCGAACTGGATAACACTCTGGGCGAAGCGCACGCTTCGCTTGCGCAAGCCCTTTTCGCTCACGACTTCAACTTCGCGGAGGCGAACCGCGAATTCCGGCGTGCCATCGAATTAAACCCAAACTACGCGACGGCGCATCAATGGTATGGGCAGAGCGGGCTGGCGCCCCTCGGCCAGTTCGAGGATGCTATCGCTGAGATGAAGCGCGCGCTCGAGCTAGACCCATTATCGGTGATCATTAATGCCGATCTCGGAAGCGTCTTGTGCAGTGCGCGACGCTACGACGCCGCGATCGAGCAGCTGCGCAAAACGGTCGAGATGAATCCGCGATTTTATTACGCTCACTGGAACTTGGGTCAGGCCCTGGAAGTGAAAGGTCTCGTCAACGAAGCCAGTGCCGAGTACGAGAAAGCAATCGCACTGGATGATGACCCGTTGTCGCCAGGCCTCCTTGCGCATCTCTACGCAAAAATCGGCAAGAAGGACAAAGCGCTACAGCTTCTGGAACGACTGCGCGAAACGTCCCAGCGACGCTACGTTACGCCGTACATTTTCGCTATAATCCATCTCGGCCTCGGCGAGAAAGAGCAAGCCATGGGTTTTCTCGAAAAAACCTACGAGGATCGCGACGGTTACAACCTTGCTTTTATCAAAGTTGATCCGTTCCTCGATCCACTGCGCGGAGATCCGCGTTTTGAAGCGCTGGTCGAGAAGATTTTCGGCCCGAACCGTTAACCATCAGCTCAGCTTCCAGCGATTGATCGATACACGAGCAGCGCCGCAAAAATATCTTCGACCGCCATGCCGAGTGATTTGAAGATGGTGGTCTCGTTAGCGCGCGGCGGAACTTTGCCGGCAAGCGCTTCGCCAATCTCGGCGTAAATCTTCGCGCCGGAAAGAATGACGTCGCCGGACTCTTTCAGCGCCGCTGCGCGCGAATCGACAAAGATAACGTTTTGCATCGCGTCGTCGTCCAGCTCCCGCCAGTCCGGGCGACAGGCGCCGACCGCGTTGACGTGACAACCGGGCTTTAACCACGCTCCGCGCAAGATCGACATCTTTGAGTTCGTCGCGGTCACAACAACATCTGCGTCGCGCACCGCGTCTTCTGCCGACATCGCTTTTGCGCCGATTTCTTCCGCGAAGCGTTCCGCATGCTCCTGTGTCGGACTCCACACACGAATCTCATCAAATTGCCTAACGAGTCGCAGCGCTTCCACGTGGCTGTGCGCTTGCACGCCACTGCCGAGAATCGCGAGCACTTTCGCGTTTGCCGGCGCGAGAAGTTTCGTTGCCGCGGCCGAAACTGCGGCGGTCCGCATCTCAGTGACTGACGTTCCGTCCATCGCTGCGAGTGGGGCGCCCGTTGCCGGATCGACCAGAAAGATCGTCGCCATGTGCGTCGGAATCCCAAGCGCTGCGTTCGGCGGATAGAATGTGACGATCTTTAAACCGAGTCCGGCGGCAGTTAACGCCGGCATCATTCCAAAGAATCCACCGGGCGGATCAACGGTGATGACCGAGCGCACCGGCTGTGTCACTTTGCCGGCCGAGAAATCGATCAGCGCTTTTTCCATCGCAGGAATCAATTCCTCCATCCGCAAATGCCGCCGGACTTGTTCTTCGTCGAGGTACAACATCAGATGATTGTTTCGCCTTCGAGAGCACACGTTGTAGCGGTCGCTGCGTTAATCGTCGAAGAAAAACCATTGCTGCGATGCATGCTGAGGGCTAATTCCAGTTTGCCGCGCACACAGGCATGAACATTCACGAGTACCAAGCGAAGGAACTGCTGCAAAAATTCGGGGTGGCGACGCCACGTGGAAAAGTAGCCTCGACTCCGGATGAAGCGGAACAAATCGCCCGCGAGCTTGGACATCTCGATCTCGCCACGGGGCGAGTCCGTCCAATCGGCGGACTTGTCGTCAAAGCGCAGATTCATGCCGGCGGCCGAGGAAAGGGGACCTTCACCAATGGATTCAACGGCGGCGTGCATCTTTGCAAATCACCGGCTGAAGCGCGCGAGCTTGCGAGTAAGATGCTGGGACAAACTTTGGTCACGCACCAAACCGGATCAGAGGGCCGCGTGGTCAACAAAGTGCTGGTGGCGGAATCGGCCGAGATCGCGCGCGAAATTTACTTTGCAATTCTGCTCGATCGCGCAACAGCCGGCCCGCTCGGCGTGGCCAGCACGGAAGGTGGTGTTGAAATCGAAACTGTGGCGGCGAAGTCGCCTGAGAAAATTATTCGCGAGTCGATCGATCCGCTGGCCGGCCTGCAATCGTTTCAGGCACGCAAATTGGCGAAGCAGCTGGCATTTGATTCGGCGCAGCTTAAAGCCGCATCAAAATTGTTCGACGGGTTATTTCGCACGTTTATCGGACTTGATTGCTCAATGGTTGAAGTCAATCCGCTGGTCGTAACGCGCAAGGGCGAGGTGCTGGCACTCGACGCAAAATTCAATTTTGACGATAACGCGCTTTATCGACACGCGGATATAGCGGCCATGCGCGACGTTGCAGAAGAAGATCCGCGCGAAGTCGAAGCTTCG
>QHRC01000026.1 GCA_003219995.1 Verrucomicrobiota bacterium | reverse complement strand
GGCCGCGCCAACGCAGTAGTGAAGATTTCTTTCGCCTTCGCGGCGATATTCTGAATTTTCTTCACTTCGCAGGCAAAGCTTAGGAAAAAACGAAACCTCAATTTGCTGGAGCCGGCAGTCGGATTCGAACCGACGACCTGCTGATTACAAATCAGCTGCTCTACCAACTGAGCTATGCCGGCAAAAATGCGCGCGCACACTAGCGCACACTTGTCGATCTAACAAGTTGTCGACTTACGAGCGCGAACGGGATGTGACCGAAAGCGGCTCGGCCGTCTCCAAATTTTTGATGACGGTGCTCAAGTAAACGGACTGCGGATAAAACGCCTTGTACTTCGTGATTTCGGCACGGTTCAAAACCTTGAAGCCGTAGCGTTCGAACAATTCTACACCGCGACGGTTTTGAAAAGTGACGATCTGGCCGTAAACACGTTTTTCGCCGCAGCGATAAAGGTAACTTAAGTAGGCACTCATCAATGCGCGCGTGGTGGACATTTTCCGCGCGGCCGGCAGCAGATTAATGTGAAAATGCGGTACCCGCCGGGGCGCCGCCGGCACTTCTCGCCAGCCGTGCACGAGTGTCCAGCGAATGAAGCGGCGCGAACGTTCGTTGTAACGAAAGTAGCGGGCGAGCGCGCGAAAAAAGAGCCAGATGTTTTGATAAAGCGCGTAAAGCTGGTTTTGCAAAGGCCGCCGCGACCCGAGCAAATAGCCACGAATCTCGCCTTCCACCTCTAGGATAAAGGACGATTCCGGTTCGTGATCGGTGTAATAAGTCGTGAGAAAATCGGCGAACAATTGTCGATCTTCGTAGACCGGGTCGATCGGCACACCGAGAAAGCCGGTCTGGCAACAAAGCTGCCGCACGGCTTCGCGATCGGAACTGCGATAACTGCGGATGGTGAACGGTTTCTCCTTACTCATTCGGGGCCGGTTCCCTTGTAATGTGAACAAACCTCGCCGTAAATGCAAAACAGTTGCTCGAACACACGCGGCCAGCCATGCCGCTCTTTGGCCAGCCGCGCCGCAGCGCCGCCGAGGTTTTGCAATTTCCGCGCGCTCAATTCTTCGATCGCATCCGCCAGCGCCTCGGGCGTGTTTTCACGCGCCCACGATTCCTGGTCGTGCAAAATAATCCGGTCCATGTAACTGCCGCGGATTCCCGCCACCGGCGTCCCGCACGCCTGGCTCTCCAGCGCGACCAATCCAAATGTTTCCTGGATGCCGGGATGAACGAACAGATCGGCCGCCCGATAATAGCGGGCGAGGTCGCCCGAGTCGGTGCAATATCGAATCCAAGAGATATTTTTGTGTCGCCCACGCAATTTGCGCAGCTGTTCGCGGTGCGGACCGTCGCCGATGACGAGCAGATGGAAATCGTGCGGCCGCCGGCGCCGCAAAAGCTCGAAGGTTTGGAACAACGTCTTCGTATTTTTCTCCTTGGCCAATCGCCCCACATACAAAAGCAGCTTTTGTGCGACACTTACGCCTAACGCGTCGCGCGTCGTCGCCGCATCGTTTGGCGCCGGATTGAAGATGTCGATGTCAACGCCGAGACTCACCACCCGCACGTTGCGCACGCCCCACTCGCCAAGCACGTTCGCCAATCGCTCGGAAGGGACGAGCGTCGCCTGAAATTGATTGTAAAGCTTTCGCACATATTCGCGCGCCAACTTCATCGTGAAACGAGTCGCGCGTTTCCCGAGAAACCGTGTCGTGCTGCGCAGATAGGCTTCGGGAAAATGCGAATGATAGAACGCAACAATCGGAATCTTTAATGAACGACCGGCTTTGATCGTTTTCCATGCAATCTGATAGGGATCGCTCGATTCGATAATGTCCGGCCGTTCGCGCCGCAAAATTTCGTCGATCGCACGCAGATTTAGCAGCGCTCGGTAACGCGATGTGCGCGAAACCAGCGGCGAATGGATTGAGTAAACGCGCGATCTTGCCCTCGACGTGACCTCAGTCCGCGCTCCCGGGACAATCAGGACATGTTCGTCTTTCGGAGCGGACTTGTCGATATACGCGATTTTCTCGTGAACATAGCGCTTCACCCCGCCGCTCAGCGGCGAATAAAATTGCGTTAGATCGCAAATCTTCACTGTCTTTTTGTCGTTGTAGGGCAAGCGCGCCGCTTGCCAACTATCAAATCGGCAGGCGGTGCGCCTGCCCTACAATTTTCCGCGATTGGGCGACGAACGCTCAGATCGCTCATGCCTCTTCGTCCAAATCGCTGATTACTTTTCCAGGTCTCTCAGATAGCGCTCTGCATCCATGGCCGCGGCGCAGCCTGTTCCGGCGGCGGTGACCGCTTGTCTGTAAACGCGATCCGCCACGTCGCCCGCGATAAAAACGCCGGGGTGTTTGCTCTCGGCCAGATTTTTCGCGATCAAATAACCCTCCGGATCGGAGTCGAGCTTTCCGGCGAATGCTTTCGTGTTCGGGTCGTGGCCGATTGCCACAAAGACGCACGCTACCGGCAACTCGCGCTCCTCATTCGTTTTCACGTTTCGCAAACGCACCGCGCGCATCTCGCCTTTTTCATCGGGGATGTATTTCGTTACCACCGTGTTCCAGATCGGCTCGATCTTTTTGTTCGCTAAAACGCGATCGGCCATGATTTTTGACGCGCGCATTTTGTCGCGGCGATGAATCAAATAAACTTTCGAGGCGAAACGGGTCAGGAAAAGCGATTCTTCGGCCGCTGAGTCGCCACCGCCGATCACGCAGACCGGAACGTTTTTGTAAAACGCGCCATCGCACGTTGCGCAAGAGGTCAGCCCGTGACCGACGAGTTTCTCCTCGTTTTCGAGCCCGAGATAGCGCGCCGAAGCGCCACTCGCGATGATCAGCGCCTGTGTCTCCAGCCACTCGTCGTCGGCTTTGATGCGGACGTGATTGTTGCGCAGCTCGAGATCAGTTGCTTCCGCGTAAGAAAACCGCGCCCCAAACTTCTCCGCCTGATCGTGCATGTTGATGATCAATTGCGGACCGTCGATCCCATCTGGAAATCCTGGATAATTTTCCACCAAAGTCGTGGTGGAAAGCTGTCCGCCGGGCTGACGGCCTTCCAGCACGAGCGGGCTCAAGTTGGCGCGGGCCGCGTAAATCGCCGCGGTCAATCCCGCGCAGCCGCTTCCCAAAATGATCACCTTCTCCATGAGTAAATCTAGCATGCCGCGCAAGTGCGCAAAGAGCCACAATTGCTCAACTCGCCCAGCGAAGGTGGATCATTTACATGCGCTTCTTTCGTTCGCCAGTGATGAATCGATGAGCAGTTGTTGGCAATTGGAAGCATTTTCAAACGTGCAAACACGGCACCATTTGGCAGGAAGGATATTTTGATCACCGGCTGCGCGATGATGAACGTGGCGAACAGCTATCCGCGAAGATGAATTACATTCGGCAAAATCCGGTGGTCGCCGGCTTATGTTTAAGAGCCGAAGGTTGGCCGTGGATCATTGAAGCGTCTGTGTGAGGTGATCGAGCAGTCGTGGCCGCAGCGACCTCGATGCTAAAAACTTGGCGGCGGAGCCGCATTAGTAGCATCGCCCGACGGAGCGGCCGATCCACTTTTGCTCACTACGGACGCCCGCGTAACCTGCGCGATGCCCGAGCTGGCCGAGGTCGAATGGTATCGGAAACAATGGAACGCCGGTTTTGGAAAAGAGATTGCCGACCTGCAGTTGCATGCAGAGAATCGAGTCTTCCGCGGGACGAACACCCGGGCGCTCAGGGAAAATCTCATCGGCGAAAAACTGCTAAGATCGACAGCGCGCGGCAAACGAATGCTCTTCACCTTTTCCAGCGACAATTGGCTCGGCGTTCATCTCGGCATGACGGGCAAAATTCGTGTCGAATCCACGAATTTTAGGCCCGACAAACACGATCACCTCGTCTTATATCAACGCGAACGAGCGCTCGTCTTCACGGACTCGCGACAATTCGGACGCGTCCGCTTTCACCAGGACACGAATGAGCCGGACTGGTGGAAGAGCGATTCGCCCGAAATCATTTCGCGTAAGTTCGATCGGAAT
>QHRC01000025.1 GCA_003219995.1 Verrucomicrobiota bacterium | reverse complement strand
GTACTCCTTGTAAAGCTTCATCACCTCCTGGTTCATGCGGGTGGGATCATCTTTGTATTTCTCGCGCAGCTCCTGCATTTTCGGCGAGAGCGCTGCCATCTGGCGCATGGAGCGGTTCGCTTTGTTTTGGATCGGCCAGAGCACAAGCTTGATGATGGTCGTGAGAGCGAGAATGGCGGCCGCGTAATTTCCGAGCACGCCGTGCAACGAGTTCATGAAGTTGAGCAGAAACTGGCAGACGATCTTGAACATGCCGAAATCCATGATCTCGGCTTCGTTGTGTTCGAGTTGCGCGAGCCGATGGTAAAGCTTCGGGCCGGTGTAGATCTCAAAGCGCGCGCGGTAAGTTTGTCCGGGCTGTAATTGAAAGCCGGGCATTCCGAGCGCGCCTTCGATTCCGAAGCTTTTTTGATCCGGCCAGCGGGTGATGTCGAAACGGCGCGCCCAGGCGCTGCTCGCCTTGGCGGTGAGCGGCGCGATCAGAGTGGTGAAAAATTGATCGCTCACCGCAATCCATTCCGCGCCGGCGACATTTTGCTGGTAGAAGGGTTGCGCGGCCCGCTGACCCAAACCAAAAAATCCGCTGCCGCCCCCGAACCACCCGACATCGATGCCTTTGGCCTTTCCATCAATGCACCAGACGAGTCGCGTGTAGGAAGGGTAATCTTTCGGATGAATTGAAGCAGCCCCTCCAAGTGCGACAAAGTAGCCGGGGTTCGCGTAGGGCGCCGCGCCCCCATTCTCAAGATCGACATCGAGTTCGACGACGAAGTTGTCTTTTGTTTCCGCAGACCTTTGGAAGAAAAACTTTTTTCGAATCGTGACGCGCTCCGGCAGAGTGCGCTCGAATCGGACGGCATCCCCTTCCCGCGCGATTTTGTATTCCGGCAAGAGCGGAGCGGCGGGATTATCGATGATTGCGCCGATCGGCAAGCGGTCTGAAGAATTTAAGGTCACGTGTGCATTCTGTTCCGCCTTGTGATTGAGCAAAACCGCCTCAGCGATGCCGCCGCCGCGATTTGTAAGACGAAGCTCGACGTCGGAATTTCGGAGCGTTTCAACTGACTCCTGAAACGGTGGAATTGTTTCCGCTGGCGCTGATGCCGCGCCAGATGGCGGAGAGGCAAATGGCGCAGGCGCGCTAGGCGCGATTACTGGAGTCGGAGAAATCGGCGCGGCAGTTATTTCGGGCTTGGCAAGCGGTTTCGGCCGGATCTGCTTCGCGAGATAAACTTCCCACAAAACCAGACCGGCGACGCAAAGTATAACGGCAATCCACGCGGTTCGATCCATAAAAATTATCGCCCCGGCTATTCACAAACGAGCGGATCAATCGCGTGACTGCCAGGACTGTGGGACGGAACTGGATCGTGCCCGCAACCACCCCAGGGTTGACATCGCGCAATTCGTTTTAACCCCAGCCAGGTTCCCTGCCAAAAGCCATGCCTTTCCACTGCTTCCAAAAAATAGGCCGAGCAGGTTGGTTCGAATCGACAACCAGAATCGGGCCCGCCGACCAAGACCAGCAATGGCGAAAGCGTGCATTGATAAATGCGAATAAAGACGCGAACCAGCCGGAGCATCAGGACGCTAGGATAAAAGCGCGCTTTGCCAGACGCAACCATTCATCTTCCAATTGACGATAGCTTGCGCGCGCGGCGTTCACTCGCGCAATCGTCACAACCCATTTTTGATCAACGATCTCATGCTGCTGTTTGCGCACGATCTCGCGCAGGCAACGACGCACCCGGTTGCGCACGACCGCGCCGCCGAGCCGGCGAGTAGTGATGAACCCGGCGCGGAAGTTTTGAATTTCATGGGAAGCGAGTACGCCCAAGATCAGCAACTCGCCGTGGTAGGCGCGGCCCTTCTCCTGGACGCGCTTAAATTCCGATGCCCGAATCAAGCGCCGGCTTTTCGGAAACGAAAGCGAATGACGCGTTGGCATTTCAAATTTGTCGATCTTGCGATGATGCCGCAGTTACGCGAACGCGCGAAGATCGCAGTACAGCAAAAGTCTTTCCTCGAGCATATTCGAGGAAAGACTTTGCTAGAACTGGGCCGCTCCGGAAAAAATTACGGAGCTGGTGTCGAAGTTGTCGTGCTCGATTCAGTCTTGGTCTCAGTGCCAGGCGAAGACGTGGTGTTGATCGTTGTGTTCGACTCTGTCTTGCTTGAAGTGGCTGGAGAAGGATTGACGATGGTGGTGTTGCTTTCCTTCTTCTCCGCTGGCGGAGTCACCGTAGTTTCTTTTTGTTCGCAGGCCACGAGCAAGGCCGCGCTAGCAAGGACACAGATATATTTTGTCATAGGTCGAAGAACGGAGTTGGTTTTATTGAGTTAAACTTGATTTAGGGCGTCGGCGAAGGCGACGATTCCAACGGAGACATTGTTGTCGATTCCGTCGGACTCGTGGCCACCGTTGCTTCGGGTGAAGCGGTCGGGCTTGCGGCCGGCGCAGCGGTTTCGGTTTTTTGCTCGCAGGCCGCAAGCAACGCGGCGCCAGCCAGAATGCAGATGTATTTCTTCATAGGTTTTGGATTGCAAAGCCAATATTGGATTAATGATGAATCGGAGCAAGCTTCCTTTTCGGCCTTACGTCAAATCAAAGCGGCGGCTGGTATGGCAACCCATGGGCATCGGCCACCGCGCGGCAGGTCAGCTTTCCGCCACGGGTGTTGATTCCGCCCGCCAGGGCCGGTTGTCTTTTACAGGCTTCCTCTAAACCGAAATCGGCGAGCAATTCCACGTAGCGGTAGGTCACGTTGGTCAGCGCCTGCGTGGCAGTGCGAGCGTAAGCAGCCGGCATGTTCGCCACACAATAATGAGTGACCCCCTCTTCCACATAGACCGGATCGAGATGCGTCGTGGGGCGCGAAGTCTCCGCGCAGCCTCCCTGATCGATGGAAATATCGACCAGCACGCTGCCCCGTTTCATTTTTCGCAACATCGCGCGCGTAATCAGCTTGGGCGCTTTCGCCCCGGGCAGCAAGACCGCGCCGATGAGCAAATCGCAATCCGGCATCAATTCCTGCAGGTTCGCTTCGCTCGAATAAAGCGTGTTCGTAGTATCCATCGCGAGATCGAGAAAGCGCAGTCGTTCAAGATCGACATCCAGAATCGTCACGTCGGCGCCAAGACCGGTGGCCATGCGGGCTGCATTCACGCCGGAAGTTCCGCCGCCGACCACCACGACACGACCGGGCAAAACACCTGGGACGCCGCCAAGCAGCACGCCACTGCCGCCGTTATATTTTGCCAGAAAATTCGCGCCCATCACCACTGACATGCGTCCTGCGATCTCGCTCATTGGTTCGAGCAGCGGCAAACGATTCCCGACCTGGATCGTTTCATATGCGACACCGGTCACACCCGATTTCAGCAGAGCTTCGGTGAGCGCTTTGCTAGCGGCCAGATGCAAATAAGTAAAAAGAATCTGGCCTTTTCGCAAAAGTGGAAATTCCGATTCCAGCGGTTCCTTCACTTTCACGATCATATCGGCGCGGGCGAAAACGTCTTTCGCAAGATCGACAATCTCCGCGCCCGCTTTGACGTATTCTTCGTCACGATAACCGGAACCAACGCCCGCGCCTAACCAATTGCCCCGCGGCTGAGGGCAGCAGCGCAACGCGCTGTTCCTGCTCCTTAATTTCCTTCGGAACGCCGATGATCATTTGGAAAAGTGAATGCTGATTAGATGAATAGTGATAAGTCGAAACCCGGTGACGCGACTAGTTGAATTTTCTATTCACCAGCCACCGATCACTATTCACTAATTCAGGGACGGGTCGTCCGGAGCAATCGCCAGCATCTTATACCAGGGCCCCAGACCGCACATGATGTCGAACCAGAGTTTTGGCAGACGGTCGGGTTTCAGGACGGAGCGACTCGGTTTTTGCAGCAGCCATGCTTTTTGTTTGAGCTCGGCCTCAAGTTGTCCCGCCTCCCAGCCCGCGTAACCCACGAATGCGCAGATTGACGCGACATTCTGGTCTGCCTGCTCGTTCGCTTCCTTCAAACCCACATTGTGATTGAGCTTAAGACCTTTGCCCTTTTGCCACTCGAACGCCGCAAACATCAGTTGGTTCTTCCCCACTGGTCCGCCAAGAAACACCGGCACATCAGCCAGGCCATCTGGCGGCGTCTCGCTCACCAATTCGCCTACCTGTTTATCGAGCGGCCGATTGATGATTACTCCCAGCGCACCGTCGCTTGGATCGTGCGCAGAAATAAAAAGTACTGCGCGCCGAAAATTGGGATCGAGCATGTTAGGATGAGCGACGAGCAACGAGCCGGCCAGGCTCGGTAAAGTTTCGCCGTGCAAATCACGCATACAAAACTAGAACGCTCGAAGCAGGTTTATGCAAGCTCCACATAGCACTGATCTCATAGTCTCGTTGAAATACGGCCGCGCGGGCCACAAGATCGGCCCGCTTTGCGCCAGAGACAGGCGATTGAATCAATCAGCTGGATCGCCCCGCTTTTGCTCTTTGTCCTCGAGTGCCGATCGCCAGTGGCGACGGTTGAAGGAGCTGTCCGGCGCCGCCAGGTTTGGCGACAAGTTCTTTACAAATCTGGTTGTCCTTTGCATAAGTTCACACAAAATTTTGTTGCGACGGCCCGTAAGCTCGATTACTAGCAGCGGAGTTTTTGAAGATTGTTCTGGGGGGAACAGCCGCCCTTCACGTCCATCGGGCGTGGGGGGCGGTACTTTTTTGGGGTGAAAAGAAAACGCGCAGTTTTCAACGTCCAATGCTCAATGTCGATGTCGGCAGAGGCGGGACGATTTTCGTGGCCGATCGCTTTCACACTCCTCGCGCTCATCGTCGCCGCTGTTGTCATCATTGTTTTTCTGCGACTGGAGAGCTGGCCAGCGCGAACGGCGGCGCAAGGCACGACCGAACTGGAGAGGCTGGGCCGGGATTTACGATCGGCTTTTATCGACATCGCGCATTTGCAACCGCGCATCACAATCAATAATCGCGTTTATCTGGAGCAAAGCATTCCCACGAGCGAACTCGTGATTCTTTCCCGCCGAATCGAAGTGGAGCATGAGTTGTTGCACTCCTGGGCCGGAAGTTCCAAGCGCGTGAGGCTTCACGGCACGTTTACGGTCAAAGCTGGCTTCGATTTGCGACAGGACCTGGCTGTCGACATCCGTCCGGATGAAATTGTCGTGCAACTGCCGCATGCCCAATTGCTCGGCCTGGAACAGGAACGTGTGGATGTGCTCGCTTTTGAAAATGGTTTTTGGAACCGCATTTCCGCAAGCGACGTCCAAGACGAATTGTCGATCTTACCGCAACTGGCCCGGGAAAAAGCGGCCGAAAGCAATTTACCCTCGGAAGCCGAAGACGCATTACAGAAGCAACTCCAAGAGCGCATTCACACGCGCCAATCGCTGAAACTGGTTTTCTTGAGCCCGAGGAAAACCGATTAATGCCACCGCACGATGGGGGTGTTCTTTGTGCCTTTGCCTAACCGAGCGGGTCTTCGGCACGGGAATTGACTTGTAGGGCGGCCATTTTGGCCGCCACCATCTCAATCATGGCGCGACCGCCGCGTATTCCCGTTTGGCTGCAATGGGATCAACGCGTCATTTATTTTGTCACATTGTGCGTGAGACATCGGAAGCATGTGCTTGCTGAACCAAACATTTTTGCCGCGATTAAGCGATTCTGCTGCCACAATTCAAATTGGAACACGACAGCTGCCGTGATTATGCCCGATCACATCCACGCGATCATATCGCCAAAAATCGATCGCAACCAGCGAGTCACACAATTCTCCGCTGGTCTGAAGCGATTCGTCGGATGCGAGACCGCAGCTCTCTGGCAATGGCCGCATGGGGTATTCGACCGGCTGCTACGTCGTGAAGAATCCGCTGAGTCCAAATGGATCTACATACGTGAGAATTCGGTGCGCGCCGGATTCGTAACGCGATGGGAAGACTGGCCGTATTTTATCGAATTCGACGAGTCGGCCGCTAACTTGCCGGCGGCGTAGAACGCCGCCCCCTACATTTCTGTGACTCCAATGCCGTTCAAGAATCGACTTTTATTGGCCATGCTATTGAGCGGTCTCGCGTTGCTCTTCGCGATCTGGTTTGCGCCACCCGCCGTTTCAAATGGCCTCCGCCTGTGGATCTGGTGGAGAGCGCGGCAGCAGGGTCTCACGGTCAAGATCGACAAGATAGAGGCGCCTTTCTTGCGGCCGGTGGTGCTGCACGGATTTCACATGATCAGCGCACGTGACGCGACTCTTCACATCGAAGTAAGTGCGGCACGAGCAACCGTCGGTTTGAATCTCAAAGCCATTATCATGCACATGAGCGGTCGCGCGATCCGAAATCTCTCGAGCGAAGGGTTGCGTCTGGAGATCCACCGCAGCAAGCCGGCGGGAATGTCGCTGACCGAGAGTGGCTGGGCGACTTTGCAAAAGTTGCTCCCCGGCAATCTTGATTTCGGCCACTTCGATTTGCGTGTGGAAGACGGACCCGCTGTGATTTTGTTTCGCAATGTTTCTCTTTCCGCGAGCGAAATAGTGGCCGGCCGTTTCAGGGCGGACGAGGTCACAATTGCGTCGCCGTGGGTTCGCCAGACTTTTTCGCATCTGCGCGGGGCAACAAAATGGGAGGACAACCGCCTGACGCTGGCCGGCCTCAGCCTGACGCACGGCCTCGACCTACCCTCGGTCACCACGGATTTGTCGCGTCTCGACAAACAAAATGTCGGAGTAACCTTCGATGTTGAAGTGTTCGGAGGAAAAATTCGCGCCAGTATTTCAAATGAATGGCGGTCCCATGTTTCAAATTGGAATTTGATGGGATCGGCCGCGGATATTTCTCTCGCGCAAACGGCCGAAGCGATCGGATTTACCGATCGCGTGGGTGGCTCGCTCCACGCTTGCAACTTTACTTTTCGAGGCGATCCGCGTGACCTGACGCACGCGACGGCTTCGTTATGGACGGAGCTAACGGGGCTTAGCTGGCGGCATCGCGCGGCCGAGGTGATTATGCTCGGCGCCGCGCTCTACAATCGGCAGGTCGAACTCGAGCAGCTCTACATAAAACAAAAGAAAAATCAGCTCACCTTGAGCGGCGAGGCATCATTTCCCACCAACTCATCGGATTGGCTCAAGCCGGATTTTCGCGGCGACATCTCGGCGTCGATTAGTAATCTTGGCGATTTGGCTGGTCTCTTTGGCGCCAATCCAGGCGATTTCGCGGGAGAGATTGCGATCGAGGGAATCATGAACGCGCGCGACCGCAAAATCGGCGGACATCTCACCGCTAGCGGAACCTCTTTGTCCATCTTCAAAACGCAGATCGACAACTTCAACGCCAAACTAAATTTGAAAGCGAGCGAACTCGAGGTGGAACAACTGGACCTAAGGCGCAAACAGGATTCGTTGCATGTCGAAGGCAAGATCGACATCGGCAGCGCGCACAATTATTCGGGATCGCTCAGCGCAGACATCAGTGATCTCTCGGATTATCTGTCGATCTTCGGGGGAGCTGGGGTGACTGATTCTAATCCAGCTCCAGCTCATGTTGACTTTACCGTGGAGTCAAGCGTTTGGAGTGGTTCTGCCCGCGTAGCAATTCCGAATTCGGAACCGATCAGCTTCACAGCGGCGTCCTTGCCGCTACGAATTGGCGAAACTTGGAACGAATTTTCGATGACCCCGCTGCAGATCGCTCTCGGTTTCAGGTTGGTCTCGCTTGCCAACGCTCCGCATTGGCTTGGCTTGGGAATTTTTCGCGGCGGAATCTTAAGCGGAGGCATTCAGGTTTCCGGAACGCCGCGGCGTCCAAATATCGAGGGGGATGTGCAATTGATAGATGGGAAAATGGAAAACGAAGGGCTCAGCCTTAGCGAAGCGAGTGGGCGTGTTCACCTCAGTCGAAGCCACGGCGTAATCGATTTTCTCCAGGCGAGGAACAAAGATGTCGATCTATCTTTTAATGGAGAGGTGGATGTCAGCAATCCAGACGATGTAACCATCACGCTTGCTGGCATATTGCCAATTTTTGAAATGAGATCGCATCCAGCCGAATGCGTCAGCCGGATCGAGGTTTTGCCGGTCGGAACACTCCTGGC
>QHRC01000024.1:4519-10612 GCA_003219995.1 Verrucomicrobiota bacterium | reverse complement strand
ATTGCTGGTGTCCTGGCGGCTTCCGCTGCAATAATCGGTACTCTGGTCACGCTCGACCAGCGCAGAAAAGTCTTGCGTACCTACGAGCGAAATATGGAAGCAAGAGGTGCCGAGTTGATCCACGCAATTGAACAGCAGCTCAACCAGGCCATTGACTTATTTTACGGCAAAGCCGCAGCCGCGTTCCAACCCTTGACCGCATTTTGCGTCGCGCAACGACGAGCTTCCGAGCCGTTGTTGCGCCAAGCTGAAGAACTGGAGCGGGCCTTCGTCGGCTTGTCGTCGCGGCTCTGCTAAACCGGCAATGGGTTATTTCTTCGTGGCAGCCGAGCTCTGTTGGGCCAGTTGTTGCTCGAGTTGTCGCCTAGCTATGACGAAGTTGTTGTTTTCACCGTAGCTGCGCCAAGGCCCCGGCGGCACTTCGCGCACTTCGACAAACTGCCAGTCGGTTACATCTGTTGGGGCAAGCGCAAGGTAATCACGAATCGCCGGCGAAACGTCCAGTCCCGCGCCATGGTTTAGATTCGGCTTTGGGCGTTCGCTTTGAAAAACGTATTGAAAATGGTCGGTGCGAAACGGACCGCAATCTTCCCACTGCGCGTAACACGTGCGATTGCCCTTGCGGATGGCGATCCAACGGTGCTGGCAAACGGAATGCCCCGCCTCAGTGTAGGCCTGCTTAAACCACGGGATGACCAGCGGCGCCTCTGGCTTGAACTGACCATGCGTGACGTCATTATAGGGCAGCGCACAATAAAATGGGTTTTGACGCGGCACGAAGGCGACCGGAATGTAGTTACGCCGCGCTGAAGAATCGGGATTGTCGAAGCCTCCGTAATTGCTTGTCCAATTCGCGTCCCACGAGCTCTTGTAATTAGGCACCGGATTGTTCCCGCCCGCCTGTTCTCCGACCCAAAACACTGTGGTTACGATGTTAGTTTTCCACGCGAAACGCGTTGTCGCCGCGCGCGAGGATGTCGGAACAAACACCTGCGGCTCTACCTTGAGCAGCGCTTGCTCGCGCAGTTTCATGGCGTACTTGGCAAAATCGGCCGCCGTCGCGTACGGCGAAGGGGATTGGTCCTCGGCTTTAACCGCGCTTGCTATCGCGAGAACGAAACAAAGCGGTAACAGCCTCTTCATAGTGCAAATAGCCCGATCCTTTTATCCGATTAACGTCTGAAGGCAAGCCTTTTCCACAGTGAAAAACCAGACTCGGGGCGGGTTGTCGATTGTTAAAGCACTATCCATTCCACGTCAGCCGCGGCTGAGCAGCGTGTCGCGCTTGAATTGTCGATCTTCCGTTTCGGGATAATCGAGAGTGAAATGAAGACCGCGGCTCTCTTTCCGGCTTAGCGCTGAATCCACGATCAGCGCCGCCACCGTTGCCAGATTCCGCAGCTCCAGCAGGTCAACCGACACTTTGAAATTCCAATAAAACTCGCGGATTTCGCGTTGAAGATTTCGCAAACGGGCACTCGCCCGCTGCAGCCGCTTATCCGTCCGCACGATCCCAACGTAGTCCCACATTAGCCGCCGGATTTCGTCCCAGTTATGATAAATTACCACCAGCTCGTCGACATCCTGTACGCCGCCGGATTCCCACTTCGGCAACGAGATTTTTTGTGCCGGATGTGACAGTGGTCGCCCGGACACGGACGCCTCCGCCGCGCGATGCGCAGCCACCAATCCTTCCAGCAACGAGTTGCTGGCCAGGCGATTGGCGCCATGCAGCCCGGTGCAACCGACCTCGCCGATCGCATAGAGCCCGGCTAAGCTTGTCGCGCCGTTCACATCCGTCTTGATTCCACCGCATTGGTAGTGCGCCGCCGGCACAACCGGGATGGGCTGCTTGCACATGTCGATCCCAAACCGCAGGCACGTCTCGTAAATATGCGGAAAGCGCTCCTGAATAAACTCCGGCGGCTTGTCCGTGATATCCAGGAACACGCATTGCGCGCCGGAGCGCTTAATCTCGGCGTCGATCGCACGCGCCACGACGTCTCGCGGCGCCAGCGAGCCCTGCGCATGGTAACGCTTCATGAAATCTTCGCCGCGATTGTTTCGCAAAATTCCGCCCTCCCCGCGCACTGCTTCAGAAATCAAAAAGGATTTGGCCTTCGCGTGGAACAAGCAGGTCGGATGAAACTGAATGAACTCCATGTTCGCGATCACGGCACCCGCACGCCACGCCATCGCTACGCCGTCCCCCGTCGCGATGTCCGGATTTGTCGTGTAGAGATAAACTTTTCCGCAACCGCCAGTCGCGAGCACGATACGATCCGAGCGGATCGTCTCCACCTCTCCGTTTTTTTCATTAAGAACGTAGATCCCGAGGCAACGGTCCTCTGTCGCAAAGCCGAGCTTGCCCGCGGTGATCAAATCCACTGCCATATGATTTTCCAAAAGATCGACATGCGGTTGTCGTCCCAACTCGCGCAGCAAAATTTCCTCGATCTCCTTGCCGGTCACGTCCTGAACATGCAGGACACGCCGCTTGGAGTGGCCGCCTTCCCGCCCAAGGTCGAACTCGCGGTGACCGGAAACTTCGCGCTCGTCGAATTGCAATCCAAGATCGACAAGTTCCTGAATTCGTGCCGGTCCTTCGGTCACAATCGTGCGAACAACTCGTTCGTCGCAAAGGCCAGCGCCCGCCTCGAGCGTGTCGTGCACATGCAGCTCGAAGGAGTCTTCATCGCTCGTCACGCAGGCGATCCCGCCCTGCGCCCATGCCGTGTTCGTGTCCGCGCCTTTGCGCTTCGTGATCACCGCCACCGAGCCGTGCTTGGCCGCCTTCAACGCAAAACTCAGCCCGGCGATGCCGCTGCCGATCACGACAAAATCGTATTCCTTCATCCGAGCACGATATTGTCGATCAAACGAGTCTGGCCGAAGAAAACTGCGAGCGCGAGCAGCGAATTTGGCCTAACGACTTCGATCGACTGCAGGTTTGCCGCATCGACAAGATCGACATAATCAATTCGCGCGAGCGGCGCTTCACCAATCGTTTTGCGTGCAAGAACGACAATTGTTTTTGCGGATTCTTCGCCAGCCCTTGCTCGATCTGCCGCCGCCAGCAGCGCCCGCCGCAAAACCGTTGCTTGTTTTCGTTCCTCCGTGTTCAGGTATTGATTGCGCGAGCTGTAAGCCAACCCGTCATTTTCGCGAACAGTCGGCACGCCTACGATGTCGATCTTGAAATTGAGATCCCGGACCATCCGGCGAATGATCGCAAGCTGTTGAAAATCTTTCTCGCCGAAAACCGCCGCAGCCGGCGCAAGAATATTGAAAAGCTTCGCCACGACCGTGCACACCCCGCGGAAATGCCCGGGACGCGATTTGCCTTCGAGCGTGTTTGAAAGCGAACACTCTTCAACAAAAACCGAACGATCGTCCGCATACATTTCCGTTGGGCTCGGCCGAAACAACAGATCGACATCGGCATTTCGGCAGAGCTCCTCATCCTGCCGATCGGGTCGCGGATACCGTTGATAATCGCTTCCCGGATCGAACTGCAGCGGATTGACGAAAATGCTCACCGCAACCTCGCCGCCGCGCCCGGCGCAATCGCGCGCCACCCGAATCAATTCCAAAATGCGCCTTATGCAGTGCCCCCATCGTCGGAACGAGGACGCGTGGAAGTCCGGCTTGCGATTGTGCCAGCGCTTCGGCGACTGTCGCGAGAACTTTCATCCTGATGTTACGTCCTCCAGCCAGATCGCTTGTCGCGCAAAACGGAATTTGCGGTGGCCAAAAGTTTTCCAGCCGGCTTCTCGCGCGAGCTCCGCCATTTCCGTAAAGGAAAATGCTCGCGCCGCAGAAAGTCGGCCATCATAGCGTGTCATCGGCTCGCGAAAAATCAGCGTGGTCAAGAGATAGATGCCGATGCTGGCGAAAAGGCCGCGCCGTAAATCGGACACGAGAACAAACTTACGCGAGAGTTCGCGGCAACGTCGCAGGACGCGCACAGCGTCTTCATTGCTGAAGTGATGGAGCGCGAGCGAACAAAGCGCGATCTCGTAGGGCTCCGCCGGCCGCCACTCGAGGATATTTGCTTCGATGCAAGAAATTTCCGGGTAATTGACGCTCAATTTTGCTGCTATTTCCAGCGTGGCCGCTTGTTGATCAAGGGCATCGATCTGAACTTTTGCGCCGATCTTTCGCGCGAGATCGACAATCAATCGCGGAATGTCGCCCGAGCCGGTGGCAAGATCGACAATCCGCAAGTGGTTGCCCCGTCTGATCCAGCGACGAATGAACCTGAGAACAACCGCGTGACTCCCGAAGTAATGGTTCAGGTGTCGGAGATTCTGGAGATCGCGCTCCAGCTCAGACGAGATTGGTTGCGGTCGATCCATTAATTCCGGCTGCGCAGGATCGAAGCGTCGCTTCATTGCAAAAACAGTGACGAGAAAAATCTCGCTAGCTCTACTGCTCACTCGTCACTTGTCACCTGTCACCAGAAATCGCTGCCAGGAGTCCGGCAGCTCGGCGGTCTCAATTTCGCTGGCAATGCGCCCTTCAAATTCCGGATGAAAAATCGTGCTAGTCCCGTAAATCATGATCACATCTTCGGAACCTTCGACCCGGATGGCGTGCGCAACACCGGGCGGGACCACTATGCCGACATTATTCCGGCCGCGGTGATTATCGCCATCGACAAAAAATCTCATCGTGCGCCTGGGTAGCCCGGCGCGGACATCGCGCAAAATCATCTCCGCCCCGCCTTGCACAAAAAACATCACATCCCACTGCTCTTCGTCATAACGTCTCAGGGCATAATTTGATGGCTCGGTCACGAACAAACGGCGCAGCCATTTTTGCGCGGTCGTTTCTGAAGGAATGCGGGGGGGATGAATGTGAAATCCCTTAGCGCTGCGCGCGAACATGCGGGCCGCCGACCATTGCTTCGGCCATAATCCGATTTTTCCCAGGATTCCTTCATCACGACGGACAAATTCGCCGAAAACACCGCGGTGGCGTTGCGAATGGATGGTTCGAGAAAAAATCTCCACCCCGGGAATCCAGGTTTTTTTTATCTCAGGCTTGCGTCGATCGACGGCCGCCAGCTCGCCGGCATCGACTCCACTGTGCGCCAACTGTTGCGAAAGAGACCCCGCTTTGTAATCGCGGGAGGCCAGCGCCGCTTGCGCGGCAGGGTTCAATCCGGCCCACAAATTCTTGTCGCGTTTGCTCATGTCGATCTTAACGGCAATTCAGTTGCCTAACGAGAAATCGGCGCGTTTACGGGAAAGATTTGGATTGTAGTAGGGATCGCATTTCAAAAGGTCGGGCCATCGTTCACGTATGACATCGCTCTCCAGCGCCTCGACCGTCGTCCGGCGGCGGCTGGCCGACTCGTGGTGATACAACTTTGCGAAGGGCGTGTAAACAATCAGATAACCGGCGCGTCGCATTTTCAGGCAAAGATCGACATCGCTGAAGGTCACCGGCAGGCGTTCTTCATCAAAGCCTCCGACTTCCGTAAAAACGTCGCGCCGCGTGAGAAGGCAGGCGCCCGTCACGCAACTGTAGTTGCGTATCACCTGCAACTGTCTGCAGACGCCAGGATCTTCGGCCGGAAATCCACGAAATGCGTGCGCCGCGATTCTGCCGACGCCTAACACGACGCCGGCATGCTGCACCGTATCGTTAGGATGGAGCAGCCGTGGGCCTACGGCACCGACCTCAGGCCGTTGGATATGCTCGACCATCAGGTCCAGCCAATCGCTATGGATAACTTCGATATCGTTGTTAAGAAAGAGGAGCCATGGACTTTGCGTTTGGCTAACCGCGAAATTGTTTAGCGCGGAGAAATTAAACGGACCGCTAAAATGCAGGACGCGATGTTTCGTTTCCGCGAAAAAGAGCTGCGCCTGGTTCGACAGACTCTCGTTGTCTACGATGAGAATCTCATAGTTTTGATAGCTCGTTTTGGTCGTTAGGCTCTCGATGCAGCGCGAAAGCAAGTCGAGGCGATCGCGCGTTGGGATGATAATCGAAATTTTCTTCCCTTCCGGAATTTGGCGTTTCACCCAATACGCATGGGTGTTCCAATCGACCACGACGTGACTGTTTTCGCCGCGCCGACCG
>QHRC01000024.1:0-4487 GCA_003219995.1 Verrucomicrobiota bacterium | reverse complement strand
CGCTTCCAACGCCCGCGGCTTACGGCGAACATTATCTGCCAGAGAGCTGTCGCTCCTTCGCCAGTGGTAGAGGACACGTGGAATATGATGGATACGATTAGTGTGCTCGGTAACGCGTAAAAATAAATCGTAGTCCTGGGCGCCGTCATACTCCGACCGGAATCCGCCCGCTTTTTCCACGACTGCGCGCCGAATGGCCGTGAAATGACAAATGTAGTTATAGGAGAGAAAAAAATCGGGCGACCAATCCGGTTTTAGCAACGGCACATCGAACCCATCTTCCGTAAGTTTATCCTCGTCCGAATAAATCAAATCGGCATCGGGACGCTCCTGTAAAACTTTTACCACGTGAAAAAGCGCGTCGGGTTCCAAAATGTCGTCATGGTCGAAAATGGCCAGCCACTCGCCGAGCGCTTGGGCGATCCCGCTGTTGGACGCGACGGAAATCCCTCCCCTTGTCTCTCTCTGTATTAAGTGTATTCGAGGATCGGAGTCGAAGATACGGCTCAGCGCAGCGAGGGTTTCGGGATCGGTCGACGCATCGTTTATTAAAAGCAGCTCCCACTTTTCATAAGCCTGGGCAAGAACGGAACCGACCGCCTCCTCCAGCCATGGAACGCAGGTGTCGAAGACCGGCGTGATGATGCTGACGAGGGGTTGATAAAGGAATGATTGTGCTTCTTCACGAATCGCAGCCAGTTGTTGATGAGTGACTCGATGGCGACGCAACCATGCCTCATATTCTGTAGCCGAGCTGCCATGCTGGACGGCCAAACCGGATCGTTGGCGCATTTGCTTCCGCACCTCGCGAAATAATTTCTGCGGCAATCGATAGGGAGCGAGAAGAACCTGCCCAACCCTGCGCTCGGGCGATTTCCGAAGCGCTTGTTTTTCTTCCCGGAGTACCTTCAGCTGGTCCTTGGCTTCTTTTAGCTTGAGAACTTTTTCTTCGAGCTTCGCGATGTGCCGGTCGGCGGCCTCGAGTTCGGACGTCCGCGTTCGCAGAACTTGCTGCAATCCGCTCATCTGCTTGTTGAGTCGCGAGAAGGCTGCCTCTGCCGCGGGAACAAGGACGTCGACCGTTTCACTAGCTTGACGACGCACGCGTAGAGCTCCTAAATCAAGCTCGCCAAGATCGCATTGGTAATCAGGCAGCAGCCCGAATCGGCAAAAGCGTTCGACCAATTGCGGGCGGCGCCTGACGAGGTCGGCACCGACACCGGGAATCAGTACGATGTCGTTCGCACGGCGGGAAAGTTCTTCCACGATGCAATCGTCCTCCGTTTTCTCCGGCGGATAGAACCAGATCGCGGTCTCAAAGCTTGGCGCGCTGCCGTTCTGCAGGAGTCTTGCTGTCAAATCGGCGCAAGTGTCGCTCACAATCGCTTCCCTTCCGGCTTCGCCGAATTGCCGCTCCAGTTTCTCTACTTCCGGGCCAATAACCAGAAAATGTCCGCGGTCGAATTTTCGCGATATGACACGTGCGAAATCCGGACGAACCGAAGAGGAAGGGGCTTGCAACACGGGCACATTATATTAATTGAAGCGCGGCGCTGGCAAATTTACTCTGCGGGGGCGTGGCCCGAGGATTTGTCGCCGATCCTGCATGCTCGATTTTTGCATCTATCTTTTCTATCGCACGGGCTTGACCCTTCTCACCGCGCTGCCGTTGCGCGCGCTTTTCACATTGGGGAACGTCTCGGGGTTTTGTGCCTGGATCATTCTTGGAAAATATCGGCGACTGGCGCTGCGAAATGTTTCCATTGCCTTCGGAAACGAAAGATCACCGCGCGAATTGCGCCGCATTGTCCGCCGCCATTTTCAACGGTTGGGCGCGAATCTGCTGTGCAGTCTCAAGCTAGGTGTTATGCCGCTGGAAGAAGTTCGGGCGCGAGTCAAGATCGAGAATGCGGATGCCGCCCATCGTCAATTGCGCAGCGGACGGCCCGTCGTTTTCGTCTTGAGCCATCTCGGTAATTGGGAATTGCAAGCGCAAATGTTTCCCGCTGCGATTGGTTACGTCCGCAACAGCACGGTTTTCCAGCCGTTGGGCAATCGATTCATCGACAAGCATGTTCGCGAGCTGCGCGGCCGCGCCGGCGTCGAGCTATTCGATCGTCACGAAGGTTTTCAAAAAGCGATCGAACTGCTTCGCGGCGGCGGCGCCATCGGCATCCTGAGCGATCAACATGCCGGTGATCACGGTTTGTGGGTCCCGTTTTTCGGACGGCTGGCATCGACGTCTCCGCTCCCGGCGCTTTTGGCAAAGCGCACGGGTGCCGCCCTCCTTGGCACCGCGATTTACACCGACGGCTGGGCACGCTGGCAAATGGTGTTCACGGATCGCATCGATGGACCTGGCGATTCGGTCGGGGTGCTCACGGCGAAGGCGAACGACCTCATTGCCGCGCAAATTCGTCGCGCGCCGGAGGATTGGTTTTGGGTGCATAACCGCTGGAAAACGCCGAATCCCAATTTCCTTCTCACCCAATACAAACGCGGCCTCTATTTGCCCCGCAATGTTTCGCCACACGATTTGCAGCCATTCCGCATTCTCGTGCGCGCGAGCAACTGGCTGGGCGATGCCGCCATCAGCGCGCCGGCAATTCGAGCAATCAAGAATGGACGTCCAGACGCGCACATCACCGTCGCTGCGCCATCGAAGATCGCCTCGATCTGGAAGTTGATTCCGGAAGTGGACGCGATTGTTCCTCTCAAGGGCCGCTCGCTACTCGCCGCAATCGCCTCGCTCCGGCGGCAACAACGTTTTGACGTAGCGATCCTCTTTCCAAATTCATTACGTGTCGCTTTGGAAGCATGGCTAGCCGGAGTGCCGCGCCGGGTTGGTTATCGCGGTCATTTCCGCCGCTGGCTCCTGAATCAGGTCGTCCCCAAATCACGAAGACTTGGGCCCCCGGAGCATCAGGCCTTTCATTATCTTCGCATCGCCCGGAACCTCGGCGCCCCGGCTGATTTGCGCGATCTTGTCCGCGTCAACGCGATCCATCACGTCGATCTTGGCCCCGCAAAAATTGCTCTCTGTCCGGGCGCGGAATACGGACCGACCAAACGCTGGTTGCCGGAACGTTTCGCCGAGACCGCGAAAGCAGTCGCCGCGCAATCGCCAATGCAATGGATTTTGTTTGGCACAAAAGAGGATGCTGTAGTTGGCAAACAGATTTCTCAGGCGCTGGGCGACTCATGCGTAAACCGAATCGGCCAGACGACCCTCGATCAACTTATCGACGAATTGAGCGAATGCCGTTTGCTGCTGACCAACGACACGGGCACGATGCATCTCGCGTCCTTGCTTGGCGTCCCGGTCGTCGCCATTTTTGGTTCAACCGACCCGAGGCTGACCGGTCCGCTCGGACAGGGTCATTCCATCTTGCGACATCAGGTGGAATGCAGCCCGTGCTTCTTGCGCGAATGTCCGATCGATTTTCGGTGCATGAAAGCTGTCAGCGTCGACGAAGTGACCGATACACTCTTGTCGATCTTGCAAAGATCGACATCTTCGTTTGGCGCCGGTGCTTCAGCTAACGCGAGATAATCGCAGTTTCAGTTTTGCACGATTGGCGTTGCTTTCGAGAAGGCTTACGGAATCATTGTTGCGCATGATCTCCACAACCGCGCCTCGCATCCGCACGGAAGTGCAGGTGATGTTCTTCGATACCGATTGCGGAGGCGTTGTCTCCAATATTGCCTATCTGCGCTTCATCGAGATCGCGCGGACCCTGCTCGCTGAAGAACTCGGTCTCCGTCTCGCGCGGATGAACCAAGACAAGAGATATCCCGTGGTCATACGCACTGAGATCGACTATCGCTGCGCTGCCAAACTTGGCGATCGGCTCGTGGTCGAAGGCTGGCTCGATCAACTGGAGCGTGTGCGGTTCTGGTGCGCGTTCCGCATTGTTCGGCCGGATGATAATGCGCTGATCGCCGAGTGCCGGCAGATGCTTGCCCTCATCGAAATGCCAGCAGCAAAATTGCTGCGTCTGCCGGAAGATTGGGGAAAATATCGTGGGTCCACATTAAATTCTCCTTCGCACGCGGCGAGTGAGACAGCGGCCAGGCCTTAGTCTGACGAATATGACCGCCGCCACGCACAGCTTACGGATTGAAGAAACTCTTCTCGAGCCGCCCGCGATTACGCCGCCGCCAACGCGCCACGCTCTTTTTATTTTTCTAATCGCGCTGGCGGCGTTGTCGCACCTGGTGACCATTGGCTGGGGAGATCTCTACGGCCATACCGAGGGGCAATACGCGGGCGCCGCTCGCGAGATGATCGAAGTTCATCATTGGCTCCTGCCAACGAATGACGGCATTCCCCGTCTACGAAAACCGCCGCTGCTCTACTGGCTGATCATGGGGTCGTTTAAGTGTTTCGGCGTAAATGCAGCCGCCGCCCGGCTCCCACTCGCGCTGGGAATGATCGCGACCGTTGCCGTGACGTTTCTAATCGGCGAACGGCTGGCTAATTACTG
>QHRC01000284.1:2113-3150 GCA_003219995.1 Verrucomicrobiota bacterium | reverse complement strand
GTCCTACGCACAAGGAGTAGGAAAGCGCCAGGATCATGATGTGCGGTTTGATGAAGTAACTCACTGAAAACGCAATTCCCGACAGTAGGCCATCTCTTGTTCTTAAACCAGCCAGGACGCGGTATGCCAGCCAGAACGAAAGCATGAACGCCGGATAGAAAAGGTTTTCGGGCATGATCGTTCCTGAATAAGCTCCACCGGCGATTGCCACACTCAGCAACAAAGCAGCGGCGCATTCCTTCTTTCCCAATAGTTCTCGGGCCAGCAGATAAACCGGGAAAACCACTGAGCAGATCAGTAACGCATTGATCATCTTGGCGGCGACGTAGCTGGTGAAGGGCTCTCGAAAAACAAAAGCTGCGGAAAGCAGAACCGAGTAAAGCCGGGAAGGGATGTAGATATCGTGGTCGAGGAGAAGAAACTGTCCCGTGCGATGAAAGGTCCGGGCAATCTGCCAATACCATAGCTCATCAATGAAAATGAATGGGTTGGTGAGAATCAATGCCAGAAGGAAGCGCAGAATGGCGGATCCAAGCCAAATTGATAACAGAAATGACCAAGGGATTTCTAGCAACGTTTTCTTGGCGCTATCGAGGGTTGAGCGTGGTGCCGGCTGAATTCGCTGATTCCGCGTTTCTGTAATCGGAGTCATGCTATGGCTCTCTTACCCCAGGGTCGAGCTGAGCTGCTCCAATCGGGCCTTATTACGGGGAATACTGACTTGGCCACTTTTACTTTCTTGAGCAACTCGCCGTTCCCCGCAATCGATTCAACCGAGTAACTCAATGCTTGCGAAAAAAGGTCATGGCAAGAGCGCCGTGATCAGAAAAACAGGATAGTTTTGCACTCCAGCACCTTGCAATCGTAGAAAATACGATAGTCAGGATAATCATCATCATCAGCGGGTTGAACAGGGCCCACAGGAGTCCCAATGGCGAGCGCTTGTAGGAGACGTGCAGCTCCTTCAATGCCAGGGCCCGGACCAGTTCGCCGGTTCTTGCGGATTTCTCTAAATAATTGCAGCATGAGGAAGACGA
>QHRC01000284.1:1525-2099 GCA_003219995.1 Verrucomicrobiota bacterium | reverse complement strand
CGGGTTGCGCAATTCCGGAATTGAGAGCCATGATCAATCATGGACACTCTAGACGAGAGATACAAGCCACGCTTCCAGTGCTTTGCTACTATGTTTGAAATCCCTAGTGTCGTTGACCTTTTATTTACGACTTAGCCGGTGAACCAGGATCGCCCGAACGGGTACGACGCTGTGGGCACCGGCAAGACAGGGAACTTAAGTGGCCATAGGAAATACCAGCGAACCTAAAACACCAAGGATTAAATACTGCCCCGTCTGCGGCACGGAGACCGAACTGTCGGGTTGCTTCCGCAAGTGGGGCTATTCAATCGTGCAGTGTTCGCGATGCGGACTCGGCTCCACCCTTCTTAAAAAAGACTTCAATCCTTTACACATTTACTCAGAAGATTATTTTTGTGGCCAGGTGAAGGACGGATATGCTGACTACGTTGGCAGTGAGCCCATCCTTAGAAGGCAGTTCCGGACGGTAGTGGATCATCTTAAGTCGACCGAACACGCGTCCGGAAAACTACTGGAGATAGGATGCGCTTATGGATTTTTTCTAATGGAAGCGAGGGAGCACTTTCAAGTTTAT
>QHRC01000284.1:658-1450 GCA_003219995.1 Verrucomicrobiota bacterium | reverse complement strand
AATTCTTGAGCGAGAAGGGCCCCTTTGATGTGGTGGTGATGCTGGATGTAATCGAACATGTGACCGATCCTCATGAACTCTTAACTTTCATTCATCGCCATTTGGCACCCGGAGGACTGATTCTCATCACCACGGGCGATTGGAATTCGGTGGTAAGCCATCTGATGAGGTCGCATTGGAGACTAATGACCCCACCGCAGCATGCATTCTTCTTCTCCAATAAGACTCTGCCGGCACTGCTTTCACGGTTGGGATTCAAGACAGTAGAGGTTTCACACCCGTGGAAACTTGTGCCCAGCAGTCTTGTGTTGTTTCAGCTTGCGCGGATGATGGGGTTGAAGCCAAAAAATATTCAGTTCCTAAGCCAAGTTCCTTTACCGGTCAATCTCTTTGACGCGATGCGGGTAGTCGCCGTTCGGCCGTAATATGTCCGAGAATGGGTCAATCTTCGTTATCGTTGCGGCCTTCAATGAACAAAGAGTGATTGCGGCGACGGTAACGCCATTGTTGGCTAAGGGCTATACGGTAGTGGTTGTGGATGACGGGTCGGCGGAGCCCATGAGCACTGTACTCTCAGGATTTCCCGTCGTTTTGATCCGGCATTCCTTCAACCTGGGTCAGGGCGCCGCTCTTCAAACCGGAATGGAATATGCCATCGAGAACGGCGCGCAGGTCCTGGTGCACTTTGACGCTGATGGACAGCACGATGCCAATCAAATTCCCGAAATGGTGGCTCCCATCCGCGATGGAGCCGCGGACGTAGTGTTGGGCTCGCGTTTTCTGAGGGCGTCA
>QHRC01000284.1:0-596 GCA_003219995.1 Verrucomicrobiota bacterium | reverse complement strand
TAGGGTCTGGTTGTCCGATACGCATAACGGCTTCCGCGCGCTTTCCGTGGATGCCGCCAGGCATATCAACTTGCGAGAAAGCGGTTTCTCACATGCTACTGAGATCTTGTCTCAAATACGCGAAGCGAAGCTCCGTTATGCTGAGGCACCCACTACAATCCGTTACAGTGAATATTCCCGCGCTAAAGGGCAGCCGATGGCCAACTCATTTCGAGTATTCTTTGATTTGATTCTTCGGAAGCTACTCCCATGATGCGTATACAACCAATCCTGATCCTGTTACTGATCGTCCTGGTAATTCTCTACTTTGCAAAAATGCGCTCCAGGCTGTCAGATCGTATCGTCGTTTCCATTCTCGCTGCTATAGGACTGACTCTGGTGGCGGCCCCAGGAGTCGCCAGCTCATTGGCCCGAATGGTTGGAGTTGGCAGAGGAGTGGATGTAGTGATTTACTTCAGCATAGTCGGTATCGGATTTTTTATCCTGCTCTTAATCTCGAAAGTCCGCGATCTCGAAAACAAAATCACTGTTTTAACCAGGGAAGTGGCGCTTAGTCGCGCCTACCAAATCAAGTCTTCCTAGCGGCTGCGGCCTTG
>QHRC01000023.1 GCA_003219995.1 Verrucomicrobiota bacterium | reverse complement strand
ATGCAAGCCGCAAAGTGATTGTCGCTCCAATCAACCAGCGGTGGAATCTGCGCCTCGCATGCCGAGCGGGAGCCAATGGCTTGGCCTGGGTAACGTTATTTGCTTTCCGGCGTCGCCGTTGGGCTTTGTAAATTCGGAAAGAGGGAGAGATATTCGGCGTAGCCTTCGGCCTTCATTTTCTCGACGGGAATGAAATGCAACGCGGCCGAGTTAATGGCGTAGCGCCGGCCAGTGGGCGGCGGCCCGTCGTTGAAAACGTGGCCGAGATGGGAGTTGCTTCCGGTTGTGCGCACCTCCGTGCGTTGCATGCCGGAGGAGGAGTCGGGTTTTTCGACAACGCGCTCCGGTGAAATCGGTTTCGTAAAAGTCGGTCGGCCGGTGCCAGCATCAAATTTGTCGGTCGAACTGAAAAGCGCCTCGCTCGTGATGATATCCACATAAATCCCAGGCTTAAAGTTATCCCAGTATTCGTTATGAAAAGCTGTCTCGGTGCCATTTTCGCGCACGACGTGGTATTGTTCCTCCTTGAGCCGGGAGCGGAGGACGGAGTCGCTCGGGACCGGTTTTATGGGATTAAATTGTCCCGTTTTCTTTTTCTGCTCTTCCGCATGGCTGAAGTAAAAGAAGCCCGCGGCGACAGCGGCGGCGCCAAGCAACCCGAGCCATAGAGTCAGATGTGATGAGCGTTTCGAAGGGTGACGAATTCTGTGCACGGGTGTTTCCGAAATTTCTTTTATCAACAGTTCATTCATTAGCCACGACTTCGCCTCGCGAATGCACAGGGGTACTGGAGCGGACCTCTTTTAATATATCGCGCCGCGCAGGCGCGGTGGTTGTGCGCATTCATCTCCCTTAAACTCCCTGGACGAAACCGTTACTTCTTCTTCTCGAAGAGCGCGAGATAGTCGCCGTAGCCTTCTCCCCTTAATTTTTCCACTGGAATGAATCGGAGCGCGGCCGAATTGATGCAATATCGCTGACCGATCGGCGCCGGACCATCTGGGAAAACATGGCCGAGATGCGAATCGCTTTTGCTCGAACGGACTTCGGTCCGCTCCATGCCAAGTATGCGATCCGATTTCTCCGCCACGCGTGCTTTGTCGATCGGCTTGGTAAAGCTCGGCCAGCCAGTGCCGCTGTCGAATTTGTCGAGCGAGCTAAACAGCGGTTCCCCGCTCACAACGTCGACATAAATTCCGTCGCGATGCTCGTTCCAATATGCATTCTGGAACGGCGGCTCCGTCCCGCACATTTGCGTGACGTGATATTGCTCGGCCGTCAGTTTCTTTTTTAATTCCTCGGAAGAAAGCTTCGTATTTGTCTGATTAGTTGATGATGGACTCGTCATGGCTGTTGATTCCTTGGGTGGATCATTTTGTTTTTGGGCACCAGCGCGGCTTAGGAAGATCGCAACACCGCTGAGTGCCACGAAGACAAACGCGCAAAAAATAAGCATTCCGCGCGACGATCGTTGCGGTTGTTTTGGCAATTGGATCACGCCAAAAAATACGCGATTTATTTTGCCGCGACAGCGGAATTTGCCAGAGTAACCACGAATGGACACAAATGAACACGAATTCATAGGACGATTCGTTCCCACTCCAGTTTGGCGTGTTTGAAATTAAGGATCACTCCAACGCGCAATTTGGTGATCCGCAGATAATTCAGCATTAATCCGCGCTCGTGGTCGGTGATTTTATCGATCACTTTCGTGTCCACAACGACGGCATCGAATGCGATGAGATCGGGGATGAACAATCCAACCTTATTGCCTTTGTAGAGGATATCGAACAGCGGTTGCTGACGATACGGGATGTTTCGCAGCCCAAACTCCACGACCAGCGCATTTTCGTATGGCTTCTCGACTATCCCGTGGCCGAGCGTATTGCGCACCCGACAATCCGAAAGACCTCCTCTTTGCACAACAAGTGTCGGTCATTCGTGTCCATTAGTGGTTAATCCTGTCGCCCGGCTTCAGGAACGCGAACGTAGCGACGCAGCGTGATCAATCCAATCGGCGCGATCGATGCCGCCAAAGCAAAGATAAGCCACATTATCCCGGAACGCCGCGGACCATGTTCCGGACAAAACGCAGCTAACAACCAGCCTCCGGTCCCGACGAGCAATTTGCCGAGAAGAAACGGAATATAGGAAAGCGCGCCATAGGAGGCTTCCTGGCCTTTTGGAGCAATCGCGGCAGCATACTCATAGACTCGCGGTGAGTAGAACGCTTCGCCGACGGAGAAGATGGCGATATAGATCGCAGTCATAATGTAGTATGGATGAATGCCACCTTTCACTCCGAGATAGCTGTGGCCGAGCCATTGCCCGATCGCGCCGTTGGCGGAACCTTGGAACCACGGTGTAGGCAAAGCCATCACGAACACCGAAGCCGCACAGATGACTCCGCCGACTACGACCATTCGATAGGCCGAAAACTGTTGCGTAAGCGCGCCGACAATTGGCACCAGCAAAATGATCAGAAGATAATTGATGGCTGAGAGCTGACCGATCGGAGCGCCGTCTCCCAATTCGCGAATGCCGAACTTGGGGAACACGTAATCCATTTGCAGGAAGATCAGTTTCAAAAATCCAATCAAGAGAAGAAAAACAAGGAGCCGGTAAAACATGGACTGACTGAGTAGGCGCCGAAACAGCCGGACGGTATCGCGAGCACTGTCACGGACGGTTAACCAGATACGCTCCCACAACGCACCTGTGGCGTATCTCACCGGCTCACCGGTAAACTTAACGCCTTCATCTGTCGCTTCAGCTCCTCTGCGCAGGAAATAAATCGTCGGAAGGAGCAGTATCTCGAAACCGAGGCTTACCAGGAAGAGCGTCCGGTACGTTGTTATCTGTAATCCAAAGAAATTTAAATGACCATGTTCGCCTAACGTCTGCCGGACGTAGTCGAAGATGCGTGCCGCAATCAGGTAGCCAACGTTCATGACCATGTAGATGACCGAGAAGGAGATTGAGCGTTGTCGCGTCGTCGAATATCGTCGCGCGGCTGCGAGCAGCACCGGCGTGCCTAGTGCCTCGCCAATGACTAAAGGAAACAAGCCGCCTGCAAGCGCCAGCCATTTTATGGTCGTGAACGCCATGACAGCGCGGGCAACCAGGCAAACAAAGACGCCAAGGAAGAAAGTTCGGCGAAGGCCGACCGCATCAGTGACCGAGCCAGCTAATAGCGTAAACACGGTCATCGCCGGCGCCCAGACCCACCCGACCAAAGCTCCCGCCGATTGATCGTTGAACCCAAGATCCGACGAAAGCCATAAAATCAGCGTCTTATTCGTGATCGAGTAGGCCGAGATGATTAGGAGCTTTATCGCAAAGGTGAGCCACAACTCGCGCTGAGCTCCCTTGAGGACGGTGAATTTCGCGAGAAAACCGCGTACTCCTGTTGCCGCGACTGGAGCGACGCTGTCCTCCGGCACGAACGTCTCTTTGATTGCGTCTCCCACGGTCTTGAACTTCGGCTATAACATTTTTGCGACAAATTCGCGCCCGTCGAATAGCGCAAAGTCGTCGATCTTTTCGCCGGTGCCAACAAAACGCGTCGGGATCTTTAACTCATTGGCAATGGCAACTACGATTCCGCCTTTACCGCTGCCGTCGAGCTTGGTAACGATTAAGCCGGTCAATCCGATGGCGTTGTGAAACTCGCGCGCCTGATTGAGTGCGTTGCTGCCGGTGGTGGCATCGACCACGAGCAAAATTTCGTGCGGCGCGTTCGGATCGAGCTTGGCCAGGCTGCGCTTCACTTTTTGCAGCTCGGCCATCAGATTGCTTTTCGTGTGTAACCGTCCCGCC
>QHRC01000146.1 GCA_003219995.1 Verrucomicrobiota bacterium | reverse complement strand
GCTCATGTACAGCACTTTCCTGCATGAACCGCAGCTAATCGGCTTCGGCTACGCGTTGGAGCAGGCGTTAAATGTGCGGCAGCAGCCGCAGTTCCTCGGCGCCGTCCAGCCGATTCCGAACGGCGGATTTTGCACCGGTCATCAGCCGCAAGGCAAAGCACACCTACCGCACGGCCGCATCTTTTGAGATTACCGCCGTTTGTGCTTGAGCACGCGAGCACCTGCCACACGTCCATGAAGAGGACGTGAGCACTTTCCAGGTGCAGATCGGCTTTAGGGGATCAGGCGACATACCGTGTCAGGCAGACGAACCCATCGCGGAGATAATCGCAATTATCCCGCTGAAGGTCGAGACTACAACCGGTCCCTCCGTAACGGCTGTGGATTGCAATCGCGAATCGGAAATCTAAAATCGGAAATTGCACTGTCCCCGTAGTTCAACCGAGAGAACAAGGATTTCCTAACTCTTTCGCAAAACCGCGCGAAGATTTTCCAGTTCCTCATCCATGCGCGAAGCGCCGACTCTGCTTCGAAGCTCTTCGCGCAACAGCTCCCGGAATTGCGCTCGAATCCGCTTCACATCGCTGCGCAAAGTGACCGGCGAACGATGCAAGCGAAGGGCCAGGTTCCAGTAAGGCTGCGGCGCATCGCCATCTCCGGCGAGATAGGGTTTGAGTAGTCGAAACAACAAGCCGCGGCCACAGTGCACGTATTGCGATTCCAACTGGTCGAGCACTTTGCCTAACAAGCTGGCAAACCATTCGCGATCGCACTCTGGATCGACATTCCCGTTAGGCGTGCGAGCAATCAGCGAGTCAACTTCGGCGATACTTGCATCGTCCAGCGCCACTTTGAGAACTCCGCCGCCGCGCTTCAGCGTTTGAGCGCGGGCCTGGCTGTCGATCAAGTAATGTTCGAGCGCGCCGACCAAGAAATCGCGAAAGCGTCCCTTGCCCGGATGCGCGCGAGCAGCGGCCTTGCTCTGGATAAAATGAAGAAGAAATCCCTGCGTAAGATCTTCCGCGTCGCAGGGGGCAAATCCACGCTCGCGAATGACGCAAAAGAGCGGTCGCCAGTAAATCCGGCACAATTCGGCCACGGCGCGTTCTCGCTTTCGAGCCGCAGCGCCGCGACGCCAGGTGATAATCGCCCACGGCGTTGGCTTGAAAACACCCATCGTCCGCTGAGCGCAGCCTTTGCCACCAAAAATATTTTGAATCCAAATTCGCCATCACGAGCATCTCACTACACGCAGCGATGGTGAACTCTAAGAATATCCTTCTACGTAAGACTTGGATCGGCCTTGCGATAACGATTGTGTTCATAGCCGCCACCGTCCTGTTGGTGAGTTTTCCGGCGTCCCGGTTCACTGATCCGGCTGCGAGGGAGTATGCCGCGGGGGTTGCGCGCGTCATTGTCGGATTGATCGTGATCGTCACGATTCGGCAACGGAATTGGGGTTTGAATGCGCTGAGTTCACCGTCGCCACGGTCGTGGGCGATCACTCTTCCTGTCGCCGTTTACTGCCTGGTCGTATATCCACTTTTATTCACAGGCACGCTAAGCTTAAACCTAACTCAACCGAACTTGGCTGCCGGCGTCGCCTTCAACGGTTTTGCAGCCGGTGGACTCGAAGAATTGGTATTTCGCGGACTCATTCTATCGCTTTTGCTAAGCGGTAATTCCGACGATCACAATCCGAGCAAGACATGGCGCGCAATTATTATTTCTGCAGTCTTATTTAGCGTGCCACATGCGTTAAATCTCTTTGTTGGCCATGCCGAGGCTCGTGTGGTCGCGCAACTGGTATGGTCGTTTCTACTCGGCGTCGTGTTCGCCTGCTTGCGAATCGCTGGCAGGTCGATCTGGCCGGTCGCTGTGTTGCACGGCGCCATGAACGCATTCGTGCACGTGAACAGGCTCGGGGTCGAAATTGAGCCATCACTGCTAAGTGCTGCTGCGCTGGCCTTCGCCCCAGTGCCGTTGTGCATTTACGGAGCTATGTTATTGCGTAAAACAGCAACGCATCACAACGAAAACAAAGCGAGTCCTGCGCTAACGTAGAACTACTCGGCACACCCCAAACACCACGCCCGAAACATCTAACCAATCGCTCCAGCTACCTGCGGGCCGGCGCGATGATCCTCCTGAGGCGGACATCGCCAGCTTTAATTTATGAAACACATTTGCCGGGCATCAAACATCTGCGTATTAGCCATGAGGAAAAACGCGTGCGGGATATTTCGCGTTTCGGGTTCCATCGAGTTTCGCTTGGCGGCGCCTCAATCGGTTCGATGCGCGCACGACGCCAATTGATCCATGAAAATTACGTGGATTGGAATCTCTGAGCTGCTGCTCGCGGCGTACGCGGGCGCAAGTGCACCAGCGATCGCCTCCGACGGGAGCTTTGTGCCCGGACTCTATCGCGACCAGACCGGTCACTCCATATACGCAGCCATAGACATCGAAGATGAAGGGCCGGTCATAAACTACCTGGATCCCCGGACGCGGCGCTTTGGAATCGTTACGGTCCCCGGCAAATGGCATTTGCTCAAACGAGTGAACGAAAAGCGCCTAACGGTCGAGGCGCCAGAAGGCCGGCTCGGAGTCTCCCTATACTACGCAGATACGCGGAAGCGGCCAGCTATCGTTCTCATTCACGGAAACGAAGACCAGACGCGTGACATGGGATTCTTAATCCCGCTCTTCGTTCTGAACGGGGTCAACGTCATCAGCTACGATCAGCGCGGGAACGGCGAATCGGTCGGATCGTGGAAAGAGGACGGTCCCGTTGAACGCGCTGTCGACGTCGCGGCCATCTACGATGCGTTCGCGACGAATCCGCTGGTTGATGAAAAGCGAATCGGCCTCTGGGCGTTTAGCAACGGCGGCTGGACCGCGCCGATTGTCGCGCTCAGACGTCCGACCGCGTTCATGATTCTGGTCGGTGCGCCGGCCGAGACCATCGCCGATAACATCTGCTTCGAGGATCGCCAACGAATGCAGCATGACGGTTTCGGCGAAGGCGCAATCGCCGATGCCGTCGAGGCGGGTCGCGCTTTGATGGAGGCAACCGCAGGCACGGGCTCATGGGAGCGAGCCGAAAAGTTGTACGATGCCGCCGTTTCCCAGAAGTGGTTTGCCGATTCTGGTCTTCCGCCGAACCTGAAGTTTCCGCTTCCCCAGGAAAGGATCGACATTTCACGCCGCCGAGCGATTTACGATCCCGCACCCACGTTGGAACGCGTGACGACGCCGACCCTGGCCCTGTTTGGTGCGCTCGATCGCAGTGTCGATTCCTCGCATGCGGCCGCGACATTTCGAGAGGACTTTGCGAAAGCAGGCATGCGAGACTTTACGCTGCGCGTTTACGAAAGCGCCGGACATTCGCTGGTAATGTCGAAAACTGGATTCGAAGACCAACCGACGTTGCCGTTGCGGTATGCGCCTGGTTATCCACAGATCATGATCGAGTGGTTGCGGCAAAGAAACTTTCTAACGCCGCGCTGATGAGACTGCTGGCGATTTGCGCTCCGCGAAGCCGCGGCTGATCTTTTTCTCGTTAGGCGTATTCAATTCGCCCATGAAATCAAATGAGCCTGAACAAGCCGATTTCGTGTTGCTCGGGAGCTATCCGCCGAGAGAAGCCGGGAAGTTGTTGGAGCGATTTCATAAAGCGGGAATTGCCTTTCGCACTCAACCCAGAAGTCCTCCTCCCGAGCCTAGGCCGACGGTTGTCATCGATATCAGTGTGGACTCAATGCGCGCTACCGAAGTCGCTCAGATTCACCGCGATCTTTTTGGGGATGGACTGCCGAATTATCACTCATCTTTCTTTCCTGAGCATCGCAACGTCTAACCAATCGATGAAGCCAACCCAGCACTTTGTTGTAAGCTCTCGATCAATGCGCACATTAATTTTCAAAGTGCTGGGTGGCTTATCTCTTTCTCGTTAGCCGCGGAGCGGTAAGAGCAAATGACTGTCAATTTAGCAATCCTATGAAAAAACACATCCTCGTTCTCGGAGCCGGCTTCGGTGGGCTCGAACTCAGCACCATGCTCTCGGAGGCGTTCGGCGAAGGCGTCGATGTGACGCTGATCGAGAAAGGCGACGCCTTCACCTTCGGCTACTCAAAGCTCGACGTGATGTTCGGGCGCACGACGCTCGACGCGGTGCGACTACCGTATAAGAATTTCGTGAAGCCCGGCGTGCGTCTGCTCC
>QHRC01000145.1:2387-6886 GCA_003219995.1 Verrucomicrobiota bacterium | reverse complement strand
TTCCAGCCCCTCGCGGCCCCCGCTGACCGGTGAGTCGCCTGTCCGGATGCAATCAATAAAGTGCTGGCAAACGGCTTTTAGCGGCTCTTCCTGATGAATATGGGGGATGTAGCTGTCCCCGTAATGATAGGAGTACTGAAACTCCGCAAACGTGTCATAGTGCGGTGGGCGCTCCACTCGAACATCATAGACTTTGATTTTCTCGTGTGTCTGCAGATCGTCATACACGATCATTCGGCGCGTTCCGACAATGGTCATCTCACGGATTTTTCTCGGCTCGAGCCAACTGCTCTGGATGGTGGCGAAACGCTTGCGACGAAAATACAGCGACATGTTAGTTACGTCCTCGACATGCGCGGTCACGTGCGCGTTTCCCTGACAATTAACAGCCAGCGGGAACTCTCCGAGAATATGGAGAATGATCGAGATATCGTGCGGCGCGAGATCCCAGGCGACGTTTATATCTTTTTGAAATAGACCCAAGTTAAGGCGGCGAGAATTGATGTAGCGGATGTCGCCAATGTCTCCTGCCTCCACGATCTCGACAATTTTACGCACTGCAGACGAGTAGAGGAAGGTGTGGTCGACCATCAAGATCAAGCCCTTGGACCGGGCAATCTCAATTAGCTCCTCACACTCCTCGGAGGAGGATGCCATCGGTTTTTCGATCAATGTATGTTTACCTGCCAGGAGGCTGGCTTTCGCCAATGAATAGTGAGACTTCACAGGCGTAGCGATAACGACTGCGTCTAGTTTGAAGTCATCCAGGAGGCCCCGATAATCTGTCACGCCCTCGACATCTGGGTATAATGCCTTCAAATGCTTTAGACGCGCTTCGCTTGCATCGCACACTGCTTTGAGCCTGCAGTCGGACGAGCCTTTGAAATTCCGAACTAGGAGCGGTCCCCAATAACCGCATCCGACCACACCGACAGAGATCTGTGCACTCATAGCTTCCTTATTACTCGATACCGGATTCAGATTCTCAGCTAGCGCTGAGATCTGAGCCGCAATTTGCCGGTCGCGAGCGTCGACACAGCCTTTTACGAGATTCAAGTGCCTGTCCAATTAGCGCCGGGACAGTCTTGAATATGATCACTAAATCGCGCCAGGGCGACATGTTACGCAAATAAAACAGGTCCATGGCAATCATTTCACTAAAGGTAGTTCCATTCTTGCCGTTGACCTGCCAATAACCAGTGAGACCGGGTAACCCATTGACGCGTTTCCGCTGCCACTTTTCGTAACGTTGAAACTCGCTTGGGAGGCATGGACGCGGACCAACCAGGCTCATTTCCCCGCGAAGAACGTTAAAAATCTGTGGCAATTCATCTAAGCCGGTGGCGCGAAGGACACGTCCGCAAGCGATAAGACGCGAATCGCCATGGGCATCCAATTTCGCCATCGGACAATCAGCGCGCATTAAATATGCGTAATATTCCTCATGTGTTTTAGTTTCGGCATCGACGCGCATGGTTCGGAATTTGAACATCATGAAACGACGACGTCGATACCCGATCCGTTCCTGGCGGTAAAAGACAGGTCCTCGCGAATTGAACCGGATCGCCCCCATGATCAAGATCATGAGCGGCAACCAGCACGGCAAAGTCAACGAAACCAATGTCACGTCCAGAATTCGTTTCCAACGAGGAATCTCAGAACGTTCCACGTCGGCTGCTACGCGGTGATAGATTCTTAGATCAGATGTTCTCGTCAAAAGGGACGGACTTGTCGCTCCGTTTCCATTTAACGACACGGTTGGTTCGGCGCTCCGGTCGATCGCACGTGGCTTGTCGGCGCAGGCCTCCGTCAATTCGGATCGGGAAAAATAGCGGGACAAAACATCCGCTAATGCTCTAGCGCCGACGGTTGAAGGCAAGCTGCCGCCCTTGGTCGCCCGCCCGATTTTCGGGGACAAATTATTCATCCTTTCTCTGTTTGAATTATGCGCGCATTCGTCGCCCATTCGACTATTGCGTCAATAATTATCGAAAGGAGCTAGAACACCACATCTGGGCGCCTCCCGTCAATCAAATTTACAAACTCAACTTAAAACTTATTAAGTTATATACGTATTAAGCTTCGGCGTAGAATTTCTAATACGCGCAAAACCGAAGATGTAGATGACACGGCAAATTGAGACCGCTTTTGTATACTCGACCGCGTTTTTCCTGGGCAAAATGCGCCCAAAAAGAGCATTAAATAGCAACACGGTCTAAACTCCCAAGTAGACTGTCGCCGCCCTTGGAGGCGTGGAGGCGTTATTCTTGGTTCGAATCCAAGCGGGGTAGCCAAGCATTACGAGCGCAACTCCGGGCTCGCAGCGGTTGTTTATTCCAGTAGATTCCAGCAGGCATGCGCAGCGGGCTGGACGCTTGCCGAATCGCCATTTTATGGAGCAAACAACTTTCTTCAAACATTACCGAATCTGCGCGAATGAAGACGGCTCGCCGCACCAAGTCAGCTGGACGGGTGGAGCGACGAATTACAAAGCCATCGACACTCGCTCGAAGGAACCGGTCATGCTGCAATTGATCCCGCTTGCGATTGTCGATCGAACGAAACGCAAGCAGTTCAAAGAACGCGCGCGGCCGGCGCAAAAACTCGATCATATCAACATCGCGAAAGTCTTGGCGGTTGGGGTCGAGCACGATTATTTCGGCTTGGTTTCGGAATACTTGGAAGGCGAAACGGTTGATTCCTGGGTCGTTGCTCATGGGCCGATGCCGGCCGACGCGGTCTTGCGTATCGGGCTGCAAGTAGTGAGAGCGATCGCAGCCGCTGCGTTCTTCGGTTTGACGCACCGCGCCATTCAGCCCTGCAACCTGATGATCGTGCCTGGCCAATCGCCTGATGGCGGCTGGCCATTTGTCAAAGTCTTGAATTTCGGTCTGGCTGGGCTCGAAGTGCATTCGGATAGCGCTGATGCCCCTGGACTCGCTCCTGCTGTGGCGCCGCAGTTTGCCAGCCCGGAACAGTTGGTCTATCACGAGATTGATTTTCGATCACAAATTTATTCGCTCGGCGCTACGATGTGTTTTCCGCTCACCGGCGCGGTGCCGCTCGCCGTGAGCGGGATGAAAGCGCGTTTGCGCGCAAGACGTTTGCCGGAATTGCGACGGGCACCAAGAGCGCTGCGCAATTTGCTTGCCCACATGCTGCGCGAAAATCCAGAGAACCGTCCGCAAGATCCGGTCGCATTCGAAAATGAACTCCGGGACTGCCTAACAAAAATCGAGAGGCGTCAGGCCATTGGCCGCCGTTTGGGAATTCCGCTCGCGGCCGTGATTCCGAAAAAACCGAAAAAGCCGAAAGAACCGAAAACGCCACTGGCGCAAGTGTCGCGCGGATTCCTCGCGTTCGCTCTTCTGCTCCTCGCCGCAACCGCCCTTGGTGCGTATCTTTTCCCCGACGCCATCCCCTTTTGGCATCGGACTGCGAAAATGGTCGGCGTGCCGGATGCGTCGTCAGTCATGCCATCACAAACGACGACCGCTGCTCCAATTGTTGCAAATCAGCCGGTCACGAACGCTGAAGTGGCGGCTTCAAATTCAAGTCAAAATCTGTCGCCGAGTGCTCAACAGGCGCAAACGTCGAACGAGCAACCGGCCGCTATTTCAAATCCTCCCAATGTACCAACCCCGCCTGCGAGCGCTTCGGCACAAATCGCTTCGACCGCAAATTCTGGTCGAGAAAAAGACAACTCATCGGCGCCTGCGGCGGCGTCGAGTTCGCCCAGCAAAAAAAAGGCGCTCGCTTCGACTTCTTCCCGTGCAGCGACAACCAAACGTGCGCGCATTTCCCGAGCTTTGCCTAGCGAAGAGGAGTCAGAGTCGCCGCTGCTCCATCGTGGTGGGGCGCGCGCCCGATTCGTTGGCAGCACGCCAGACGGAAGAGTGATTCTGCGTTTGCCATCTGGCCGCATCGTGACTGTGAGGCCACGATCGGATGACGACGACGCGTTCGTCCCGTCTCCGCGCCGACGCGCTTTCGTCGAGCGACCCGACGTCTTCGCGCCACCGCCTTTTAATCCGCCCGGCTATTTCCCGAATGACTGATACGTCTGGCAGATGCTGCCCTTAGCGAGTTGGCGTGTGAAATTCATCTTGGCTTTGGCCGCGCACATCCGACCTACGGTTAGCGCTTGAGTTCGTAGTTGCGTCCGCCACTCATTGTTTCTCCTCCGGCTTAACCGGCGGCAATTTCTTGTTCTCCAATTTCCCTTCAAATGCTTTCACGAACGCATTTCGAAAGGCGTTGAAGATCGTCGCGAAAATGTCCGGCTGCGGATGCTCAAACGTCCCGGAAAACGGGACCTTTGTGCCGAAGCGGTCTTTCGCATAGTTGCGCACGATTTCAGTTACGCCGGAAAGGATCGCCTGCCAAACAAAGCTGATCGGATTGTCCGCGTGCGCGGGATTGATGGCCATGTGATCGAACACCGGTTCGGCGTAACCCTGGTAAGCGCCATTTTTTGCGCTCGCTTCCATTGCCAGCTT